>DAIQBE010000112.1:0-8440 GCA_036781325.1 Leadbetterella sp.
AAGAAGCTCAAATTTTAACAATATCACTGTAGATGGGGCAGCCTTTAATAATTCTTTTGGTTTGTCTGGTGCTGTTGGTGGACAAACTAATGCTCAACCTATTTCTTTAGATGCAATTGAACAAATTTCAGTAAACATAGCTCCATTCGACGTAAGAGAAGGAAGTTTTACTGGTGCTGGTGTAAACATGGTTACAAAGTCTGGTGATAATGAATTCAGAGGTTCCATATATAATTTCGGAAGAAACTTAAATTATGTTGGTAAAAAAGTTTTGGGAGAAAAAAATGAATTGGATCCAGTGGCGCAAAAGTTTTCAGTAAGAAACTCTGGTTTTAGAATAGGTGGTCCATTAATCAAAGACAAAGTATTTTTCTTTGTAAGTGCGGAACAAGAAAGAAGGGATGACCCAGGTAGTACATTTTCAGCAACCGGCTCAGATTTAGGAGGAAATAAATCTGTAGTAAAAAAAGATGACTTGGAGAAACTTAAATCGTTTTTGATTAGTAAATACAATTATGACCCAGGTGCTTATGAGGGCTATAATTTATTGAGTAATTCGGATAAATTGAATGCTAGGTTAGATGTTAACCTTTCAAATAAGCACAAAGTTGCTATAAAATACAACTTATTAAAATCTTATAGAGACGTTCCTGCAAGTGCCTCTGGTTCTTTACTAGGTGGACGTGCTCCAAGTTTAAATGTATTACCTTTTCTTAGTTCATTTTATAGAATCAACAATAATTTAAGCTCATTAATTGCCGAACTAAATAGTACTTTTAGTGGAAGTGTATCTAATAAATTTCAAATGGGTTACACTACTTTTCGTGACTTTAGAGAAACTCCTCTTGGTAACTCTACTCCTTTTCCAACAGTCGATATAGGTAATGGTGCAGGTCAGGCATACACTGCGTTTGGATTTGAACCATTTTCTGCGAATAATATTTTAAATACAGATGTTTACCAAATATCTGACAATTTAGATATTTTTAAAGGTAAACATACTTTTACTCTAGGAACTTATAACGAGTTTTATTCATTTAAAAATGGATTTGCTCCAAATTATTATGGAGGATTTCAATTTAGATCATTAGACGACTTTTATGCTAGTGCCAATAATGGTACTTCTAATGCGGCTCAGTATCGTTTACAATATTCAGCTTTACCATCTGGTGAATTTCCTTTTGCTTATATTAAAGCTGCCCAATATGGATTATATGTTCAAGACAAATACTTGGTAACCCCAAAACTTAACTTAACAATAGGTTTAAGAGTCGATATTCCTGTAATAAATGCAGATATAGCTCAAAACGACGCTGCGGCGGGTTTATTTTTCCGTAATGGAGCAAAAATTAATACTGGTGAAGTCCAAAAAACACAACTTTTATGGTCACCAAGAATTGGATTTAATTACGATGTAACAGGAGATAAAAAAATTCAGGTTCGAGGTGGAACTGGAATATTTACAGGCCGAGTTCCTTTTGTATGGGTTTCTAATCAAGCCTCTAACAATGGAATATTATTTGGAAGTACTTCTGTTAATAATCCAACAAACCGTCCTTTTAGTGCAGATGTTAATGCCTATCGTCCAGTTAATGCAGCTGCCAACACATCGTACAATTTAGCCGTTACAGAAAGTAACTTTAAATTTCCTCAAATTTGGAGAAGTAACTTAGCAGTTGATTATCAAGCACCGTTTGGAATTGTTGCTACTATAGAAGGAGCATTTACTAAAGATTTAAACGCTGTATATCACCAAAATTTAAATTTACCAAATTCAGTTGGTAATGCCTCTGGAGCAGATAATAGACCAATTTTTTATAATATCAATTCAACTACAGGTGCTACTACTACTGTTAATAGAGTAAATACAAATATCTCTGATGCAATATTAATGAAAAATACAAATGAAGGATATAGCTATTTTATCACTGCAAAATTAGAAAAATCTTTTAGCAGTAACTTCTTTGCAACACTTGCATATAATCATTCAAACGCTAAATCTGTAAATGATGGTGGCTCTATTGCACAATCAATTTGGAGAGATAGAGTAGTTTCAGGAGATCCAAATGATGTTGCTTTGGCTAACTCAAACTTTTTAGTGAAAGATAGAGTAGTAGCGGGTTTAACTTATTCAAAAGAGTATATTAAATTCACTAAAACTACAATAGGCTTGTTCTTTGAATACCAAACTGGAAATCCTTATTCTTATGCTTATTCTGGCGATATGAATGGCGATGGTTCTGGTGGAAGTGGCAACGACCTTATTTTTGTACCAAAAGATGCAAGCCAAATAAAACTGGTTGATATGCGAAGAGGAACTGAGGTATTAACTGCTGCTCAACAATGGACAAATTTGGACGCATTTATTAGCCAAGATCCCTATTTAAGCAAAATTAGAGGACAATATGCAGAAAGAAATGGCGGATTTACTCCATCAAGAGGTCAATTAGATTTAAGTATTAAACAAGATTTCTTTGTAAAAGTAGGTGGCAAAAGAAATTCATTTCAAGTAAGTGCTGATATTTTTAACTTTGCTAATATGCTTAACTCTGATTGGGGTGTATTTAGAGGAGTTTCTAGGTCTGGTTTCTTAACTTATACAGGATATGACAAAGACAGAAATCCATTATTTATTTTCCCTAATATAGATGCAGTTACTTCTGGAACTTCAAGTGCCGGAGGAGCAAACGCGACGGGAGGTTCAGTAGGAAAAACACCACTATCATCTACTTTTTTTGAATCAAGAGGAATTGGTTCGAGATGGCAAGCTCAACTTGGTTTAAGATATATCTTTAATTAACATAAGAGTAACAGTATTAAAAAACCTATCTCCTCAGGAGATAGGTTTTTTTGTAAAAAAAGTAAAATATGAATCTAAATCTTTTAGGAAAAAACGCATTAGTCGGGGGTAGCTCCAAAGGAATCGGCTGGGCTTCTGCAATAGAATTAGCGTTGATGGGAGCAAATGTCACTTTAGTGGCAAGAAGCGAAGAAACTTTAAGACAAAAGGTAGCACTTTTAGCAAATAATGGGCATCAAAATCATGATTTTCTTGTTTTGGATTACCAAAACTTAAAAGAAGTGGAATCAAAGATTTCGGCCTTAAGAAAAAATTATCATATTCTGGTAAACAATACGGGTGGGCCAGCTGGCGGTAACATAATGGAAGAAAGTACAGAAAAATTTGAAGTAGTATTTCGTCAACATGTAATTGTAAATCAAATTCTTGTTCAAGCTTTTGTACCTTTTATGCAATCGGAGGGCTTTGGTAGAATAGTAAATATTATTTCTGTTTCAGTAAAACAACCCATTATTGGACTTGGGGTTTCTAATACCATAAGGTGGGCTGTGGCATCGTGGGCCAAAACCTTGTCAAAAGAAATAACTGGCAATGGAATAACTGTAAATAATGTATTGCCAGGTTATACTTTAACAGATAGATTGATTGAAGTAAATAAAATGAGGGCAGAAAGTTTAAAAATTACTGTTAATGACTTAGAAAAGCAACTTTTAGTTAATGTTCCGAGTGGCAAATTTGCAACAGCCGAAGAAGTAGCTGCGGCAGTAGCATTCTTATGTTCTCCTTCTGCTGGAGCAATTAATGGAGTCAATATTCCAGTTGATGGAGGATTATCGGCAACATTATGATGAATAAAGCCAATAAATTAACTAATTTTGTATTTAAAACTTTTTTTAAAAAATTTACGTTCAAATATTCAGTAACAAACCTTTTAATTAAAAATGAAAAAAATTATTGTACTTGCACTTTCTATTTTGTCATTTAATGTAATTGCTCAAAATGTAAAGACTCCTGCGCCTAGCCCAACGCAAACCATAAAACAAGATTTTGCCCTTTCAAGTATTGAAGTAAACTATTCAAGACCTGCAGCTAAAGGAAGGAAAATTTTTGGGGAATTAGTGCCTTTTGGGAAAATTTGGAGAACGGGGGCAAATTCTCAGACTTTGGTAACTTTTGGGGAAGATGTGACTGTGGGGGGAAAGCTTTTAAAAGCTGGAAAATACACTTTATTAACTATTCCAAACAGTACTGAATGGGAAATTATTTTCTGTAAACCAGAAACAAGTGCACCTACCTACAAACCAGAGTCAGAAGTTGTTAGATTTAAAGCTAAAGTAAATGCCCTGCCTTTTGCAGTTGAAAACTTTATAATTATGTTTAGTACTCAAACTAGCAATTCTGCTACTATAAGCATGGTTTGGGAAAAAACAGAAGTGGAGTTTGATGTAGTTGCTGATATAGATACAAAAATCATGGCGGATATTAACACAGCAATGAATGTGGACTCTAAACCATATTTTCAAGCTGCAAGTTATTATTTTGACAATGGGAAAGATTTAGGAAAAGCATTGGAATGGGCAAATAGAGCAGTAGATGCACAACCAAAAGCCTATTGGATTGCTACCTTAAAAGCTAAAATTCAAGCAAAAGCGGGTGATAAAATTGGAGCATTATTAACAGCAAAAAAAGCCTTAGAATTAGCTAAAGAAGGAAAAAATGATGATTATGTAACTATTAATGAGAAATTGATAGCAAGTTTAAAATAAGACCTAATTAAATATTATAAAAGAGAGTACCAAAACTGGTTCTCTCTTTTATTTTACAGGAAAAACAATAATTACTTTCGTACCTAATGGTTTGTTTTTGCTATCCACTAAATCTTCAAATTCGATTACTACTTCTCCTTTTTTCTTATTAGCGAAGTTTTCCAATCTTTCTTTAGTAAGTTTTAAACCTACAGATTTATCTTTTGAAATTTTCGCTTCTTTGATTTCTTTAGCTCTGTTTCTACCTATACCATTATCGATTATTTCAAAACAAATTAAATTTGTACTTCTTTTAGAAATGTATATTTTAAGCTGTTTGTCTGTCTCTATATTTGATAAGCCATGCCAAATGGCATTTTCAATAAATGGCTGTAATATTAAAGAAGGAATCTTTATCCTGGCAATATCTACTTCCTTTTCAATTATTACTTCATATTTAATTTGTTCTAAAAAGCGAATATTTTCAATATTTACATACAGATTCATGGTTTCTAACTCTTCTTCTAAACTAATCTCCTTTTCTCGAGAATTGGAAAGAATTGCTCTAATTAATTTTGAGAATTTATTAATAAAATAGACTGCTTTTTCCTTATCATTATTTATTATATACAGTTTTATTGAATTTAAAGAGTTAAATAAAAAATGTGGATTCATCTGGGACCTCATCATATCTTGTTCTAACGTAAGAACTCGTTTTTGATTTCTAAGTTGATATTGTCTGTAGAAAACAAATAAAATTCCTGTTAGAAACACAAACAAAGCCAATGAAAATAAAATTATTCTATTATTCTGATCAAGTTTAAATTTAACAATCTCATTTTCTTTTTCTAATAATTTTATTTGACTTTCTTTTTTTTCATTATCATATTTAACAATTAACTCGGCTGTATATCTTAAATTTTCTTCGTTTAATACTTTTTCACTAAATTCTTGTTTCTTTTTTAAGTTTTCTAAGGCTTGTTGAAATTTACCTTGTGCCTCAAATAAATCTGCTAAATGTGCATAAGCGTCAGAAGTTGAAGTCTTAAAAGAATTATCTAATGAAATTTTCAAGCCTTTATATAAATTCCTTTCTGCATTCACGAAATCCTTAATTTTGGTTTGTCCCCAACCAATATTTATTGCAGTTAATGCTAAATAATATTTATCTCCCATTTCTTCGGAAAATTTAAGGGTTGGCAAAATTAACTTTAAGGCTTGAATAGGCTTGTTTTGCTTAATATAAATTTGACCAATACTATTATTACAAATAATAATTCCAAGCTTTGAATTAATTTCTTTATTGTATTTAAGTGAATTTCTATAATTCTTCAACGCTTCATCTAATTCATTTTTTGCCTCATAAATTCCACCTAAATTTTGGTAATTAATAGCTAATCCGAGTTTATTCCCAACTTTTTTCTCAATTTCAATAGATTTACTAAACTGGGTTTTAGCTAAATCATACTGTTTAAGAACCAGATAAACGTTACCAATGCTATTCAATGAAACTGCTATGCTTTTTAAAATTATTATAGATTTATTCGGAATTTTTTCAGCTAAACTTAACGCTTTTTTGTGAAAATCTAAAGCTTGCCTTACATCATCCAGCCTACGATAGGTAACACCCATCATATTAAGATGAGCTATAATAAGTTCTTGATTATTGATTTTTTCTGCTATAGCCAATCCTCTTTGATGGAGTTCTAAGGAATGCGAATAATTTGAAGTGTTTCTAGCAATAATTCCTAGCGCATTTAAGGCATAAGACTGTCCAAACTCAAAATCAATTTCATTTAAAAGTTGATTCATTTTTGAAGAATCATTCTTAAATTCCTCAAAATCTTTTTCAAAAGTAGAAAAATCAATTCTTTCAACTTTTTTATACGCTTTTAGTAGAGAAGTAAAGTCCTTATTTTGTGCGAAACTAAAATTACAGAAAATCAAATTCAATCCAAACCAAAAAACAATTCTATTAAGATATTTTTCCATTATAATTCAAGAAAAAAGTTTTTCTTAGACCTCGACACTGGAATTATTTTTCCGTTTGTTAAAACCACGTATCCCTCTGTTTTCTGGTATTCTCTAACCTTATTTAAATTAATTATAAAAGAATTATGAACTCTATAAAAAATATCTTTTGGAAGCTTTTCTTCCAAATTTTTTAAAATTTGAGTCATGAACAGTTTTTGCCCATTCTCTAAAAATATAGAACAATAATTCCCATCTCCTTCACAATACAAAATTTCATTAGGCTCCAAATAAAGAATTTTACCATCACAACTAATGTGAATTTTTCTAATTGCTTGGTTTTGAGAGTTATTAAAACTTATCAAGGTCTCCTCTAAAATATCCTTTAGATTAGCATCTGTTCTGATATTTTGAAGGTTTTCAATCGCTTTGATTAAATCTTCAGAATCTATTGGTTTAAGTAAATAATCTATGGCGTGCTTTTTTAAGGCTTGAATTCCATATTGATCGTAGGCTGTTGTTATTATTACAGAAAAAGTTCGTTTAGGAAAAAATTCTAAAAATTTTATGCCGTCCATTTGAGGCATTTCAATATCCAAAAAAATGCAGTCAATTTGATTTTCAAATAAATAATCTCTTGCTTTAAATGGGTTATTAAAGGTTGCCATAACTTCCACATTTGGGCAAAAGCTTTTTAATTCCCATTCTAAACTCTGAATGGCCTTTGGTTCATCATCCAAAATAATGACTTTTAACATAATGGTAGGCTTCTTAGGCTTCAAATATAATAAAAGTAATAATAAGAAATTGGCATTTTGTATAAATGGAAGTTTGAAGAAAGTAAAATGTTGAATATTTTGTATGAATTGCAATATTTCGTTCAACTATTGCAAAAAAAGTGTCAGAATCTCAAAAAAAGTAGTTCCAAACTACTAAAAAAATAAAATAAAATCTTACAAAAATTAAAAAAAATATTATTTAAAAAAACGAAATAACTAAATTAGCCGTTTATTAAATTAAAAAAATAGTTGTTAAATAAATGAAAAAATATAATTTCTATTTCTTAATGGTTTCCTTAGCTGTGGTAACAATAGTTTATAGTTGCAAAGAAAGTGAAATCCCTTTGGAAAGTGCAAATTCTTTTGACTTAATACAAGATCAATTGCTTACTACTACTTGTGCTGTTAGCGGTTGTCATTCCTCCGAAAGCGATCCGGCATTTCTTCAACATGGCTTAATTTTAACTAAAGGAAAATCATATGATAATTTATTTAGTAAAATACCTAAAAATCAAACGGCTAAGGAAGAAAAACTGCAATTAATAACTCCATTTGATTCACAAAATAGTCTTTTATATCAAAAACTTCTATTTGAAAGTAGTCATAAAAGCAATAAAAACTTTGGGAGTATTATGCCATTGGGTGGTGATATGCTATTTAAAGGCCAAATAGAATATGTGAAAAGATGGATAGATGCTGGAGCACCAAAAACCGGCAGTGTTGTGGACGTTGCTCTTTTAAGTGACAAAACACCCGTACTTGCAAAATTTGAACCTTTACCCATACCTATGGCAAGTGAAGGTTACCAAATGAAACTTGAGCCATTTGAAATATTTCCAAATTTTGAACGTGAAATATTTATCAACAAACCGCTAAATAATAAAGAAACCGTATATATCAATAAGTTTCAAATAAAAATGCATCCAGGAAGTCATCATTTTATTTTATATGGATTTAGAGACCCTAAAACCCAGCCTAAACTAAATGAAATGAGAGATTTAAGAAATAAAGACCAAAGTTTTAATTTGAAAACTTTTACTGAATTAGGAAACCATGTGTTTTATTTTGGAGGAAGTGAAAGTAATTTTACGTTTAACTTTCCAGAAGGTACTGCCGTAGAATTACCACCAAATATGAATTTCGAT
>DAIQBE010000113.1:0-7506 GCA_036781325.1 Leadbetterella sp.
GCTTAAAATTCAAAAATAGAATTTTTAAAGATTGTGAATGCAATTAATCATGAAGATTTTAGTATTATTTTTAAAGAAAGAAAGAAAGACCCAAAATTAAGGTCAGGATTAAAGTGTGTTTAATCTTACTTCAAATGTATTTCCTTTTTCGAAAGAGAAAGCATTTATTTTCCCCCCATGTAGTTCCACAATCTTCTTTACAATTGCCAAACCTACACCATGTCCAGCTTTTCCTTTAGCGGTTGCGTCAATTCTAAAAAAAGGCAGAAACAAATTTGAAATATCTTCCTCTGGAATTAGAACTCCTTCATTAGTTATGGAAATAAGTGCTTGATTATTTTCAAAAGATAGATTAATAATAGCAGTTTTATTGTTTGAGAACTTATAGGCATTATCAATTAAGTTTTTAAAAACTATTTTTAAAGCGTCTTCATTCCCATTTATCCAATATTTATCTTCGCTTTCTGGCATGTGCCCAAACTTGGCAACAACCTTTAAATCCCGATTCCATTTTTTGATATCTTTTACCGAATCCCATATTATTTCGTCGATTCTAATAGCAGACATTGGAAGTGGAGAATTGTCAGAAATAATATTTGCGAGTTGTAAAATAGAATGTGTTAAATTATTCAGTTTTAAAGTATCGTCTCTAAGGGAAACTATTTTTTGATGAAATATAGGGTTATCTCTGTATTTCATTTCTAATAATTCTATTTGCGTGAAAATTTTGGTCAAGGGGTTTTTTATCTCATGAGAAATATTAGCCACAAACATTTTTTGAGTGAAAACTGAAGTTTCTACTCTATCTAATAGCTTATTTATAGTATTTGCCAATTCTCCAATTTCATCCTCAAAATTGGTATAGGTAATTCTTTTGTTTAAATTTTTTGGGAAAATATTATTAAGCTGCCCTATAATTCCAGAAATAGGGGAAAGCGCTTTTTCTGCAAAATACCAACCCATAAGGCCAATAAAAAGAAAGGCTACAATAGCTAATATTATTAATATGTTTTCTAGATCTTTTAAGGCTTGATTTCCAGTTTTATCTTTTGCACTCACTAGTACCCAATAGTCATTCTCTTTATCTGAAATATGTAACGCAGTCATTTTATTACCCAACAAACTCAAATAATTTACGTTGTTGGAGTAGTCGAGTTCATGAATAAAAAACCTATGAAATTCTTCTTTTTTTAAATCGGTAGTAAACAAAAATAGGTCTCTTTGCTTTTCATAGATGGAAACCACTTCTTCCGATAGATATTCTTTATCGGTTCCGTCTACAATCTTCATTAATGCGTTGTTGGTAGTTTGAAGGTCAAAAAATAAGGTTGATGTAGTGACTGCACGGTCCTGAAGTCGCTTAAAAAAACGTTTTTCCAAATATAAATCACTGAAAAAATATAAACTAACAGAAAGAAACATAAATAAGATGCCAACTAACAACAAAAATTGTAAAGTTAGTTTTTGTCTAATATTTAATTGGAATTTCAAGTTTTTATTTTTTGAATTACTTTGGACAGATAAACAGAAATATAAAATATAGAAAAAATACAAAACTAATTCTCAAGCAATTCGCTATTAACTAATACTTTTGGTTTACGAAAGCATTAATCTTTGTGCAAGATAAATTAATTTCTGGAATTCTTCTTGTTTTGCAAATAGCAAAACTAATTCATCTTAAAATCTATGCTAAGGTTGTGATTTAGAAAAAGTATGGTAAAGGAATTTGATTGGGGATTACTAGCGGCTCTAATTGATGTAATGACTAATTTTTATCTAAGTTATCAGAGACGACAAAAAATAGTAAAAAATACAAAATAACTAATCCGAAAATAAAGAAGAATTAATTTTTAAAACCATAAAGTAATTGTCCTGAAATTTACTAGAAACAGCTACTTTTGGAAAGTTAAATAGTAACCTAAGATTGAAAAAAATAAGCTGCTTTTCATTTTTATTTATATATCTTAATTAATAAAACGAATCATTTGAAACAACATTATTTTTTAAAATAATAATAAAGTGGTGTAGGCTCCGGAGTTAGACCATTCTCACTTAAAGTATAAAACCCATTCGCAGAAAGATCCCAACCAATAGCCTCTCCCTGATTTTCCCTAATATAAGGCACACCTACATCTCTAAACCGGCTAAGGGTTTGAAAAACAGTTTCTGTAGCTTTTCTTTTCCAATAATATACAGCTATATAGTTTTTTAATAGAATTTCTGTTCCATCCGAAGAAATATCACCTGCAGTTATCTGAAAATAGGGAATTTCGCCCAAATATTCAGCCGTTATAAATTGATTTAAAGCTTGAGGAAAGGCTAATTTAAAAACCTTTACATTAAATTGAATTTTGGTAATTATATACAAATCCTTGGTCTTGGGGTCTAGCAATAAGGCCTCAGAATCGTAACTAATCCCTCCAGGATATTTAAACTTTATGGTTTCGTAATCATTGACCTCTTTTTGAAAAGCTGTTGGCTCAGGAAAACGATAAATAGCATACTCCCCATATTTTTCAGGATTATCACCAATATCACCAATGTAAATATAAGTTGTGCCATCTAAAGGACCAGGTCCAATCGCAATGTCCTCCCAGTCACGATTTACTCCATTAAATGGTATAAATTTCTTATAGGAACCATCTGTCCCAATGAGATGCAATCCAGGAGGGTTACCGCTATCCTCATGTACCCAAATACAATCTTTCTGATTTCTTGAGGCTACTAATCCTGAAGTCTCTTCTATTTTTCCTGAAATAATACTTTTTACAACCGGATTATCATTAAATATAGGAAGGCTTGGCTCTTCAGTTTTCGGATCAACTGGCTTATTTGAAAACAAAAAGCAAGAATTAAAGCCAAATGATAAAAACAAAAACAAGAATTTTCTCAAAGCTTACAATATTCAGATGTAAATTTAAAAACGCAAAAATTGAACCTAAATTTTGCTTCAATTAATAAAAACTCTGGTATTTCTATTCTTTTACCAATTCGGCCAATAGCTCTATCCAATTTTCAGAATCATTTAGGCTTTCTACTAGCTGCCATTTTTCTCCTCCGTATTCTTCAAAAAGTTCACGATATTCCTCCCCAATTTCTATAGTAGTCTCCAAACAATCTGACACAAATGCTGGCGAAAAAGCTAACACACTTTTAACTCCACTTTCAACAAGTTCTTTAATTTTATAGTCACTGTAGGGCTTTATCCATGGGTCTCTACCTAAGCGAGATTGAAAACTAGTGGTGTAGGTCCCTTCTTTGAGCCCTAATTGCTTCACAAGTAAACGAGTGGTCTCAAAACACTGAGCCCTATAACAATGTTGGTTTTTGGGTGTAATTTGATTACAACACGTAGAAAACTTACATACGTCACCGTGGCAGTCGCCTTTCCTTATTTGTCTTTCTGGCAATCCGTGATAACTAAATAAAAAATGCTCATAATCATGTTCTTGCATGTATTTTTTAGCATTTTGAACGAACCCATCAATAAGCCTTGGATAATGATAAAAATAATTGACAATTCGCAATTCAGGCATTACTTGCCATGCCGAAAGCTCTGAGAAAACTTTTTCAAAAACAGATCCTGTAGAGGCTGAGGCATAATGTGGAAACATGGGTATAACAATCAATTTGTTAATACCAGATACTTTAAACTCTTCTAATTTTGAATGAATAGAAGGATTTTGGTAACGCATAGCCAATTTAACAATATAAGAATCACCAAGCTTTTCTTGCAATGCTTTTTCATTAGATAGCCCATAAATTTTTAGAGGAGATCCATCTTCTGTCCAAAGTTCTTTATATATTTTTGCAGATTTAGGAGCTCTAAAAGGTGCAATTATTAGATTTACCAAAGCCCATCTAGCTACATAAGGGAAATCAATAACCCTTCCATCCATTAAAAATTCTCTTAAATACTTACGCACATCGGGTACACTTGGCGAATCGGGTGTTCCTAAATTTACCAATAAAACACCTGTCTTAAACTTATCTATCACTTTATAAATATTGGCTTGTTAAAGTCTGAAAAAATTGTTTCGTCTAGTTTATCAAAAACCATAATATTACTTAACTTTCTGGCACCTCTGTCGCCTGAAAGCATAATTTTTCCATATTTCTGATAATCTTTCCATGGCATAGTAAAACGTGGTTTTTCGTCTGAAAAGTTTGAAAAATGGCTCCATTGACTAACCAAGCCAGTTTCATCATCGAAGAAAATATGGTATTTATTATTGGGAGTTACCCCAACTTTTTCAAAAGTTAATTCCAAAATCTCCGCCGATTTACCATCTTCAGTTTTAGATTTTCCTAAATACTTTGCGGTAACACCCTCATCAGAAAGCTTGAAGGGCATTACCAACCAATACGAGTCGTTTATCCAAATTTTTCTGGCGTCTTCCAAGTATTTTGAAACAGAGTCAGGGTTGGTAATTTCTACCCCTTTTCTTAAAACTTTCCCAGTTTTTTCATTAATATTTAGAATCATAACTGTGTTTTCCTTTAAATTATCGATTCTAACTCTTCCTTTGTTTTTATCCCAGATCAAATTCCTACTCCCGAAAAAATTCCAACTAATATACCTTGTTTTATCATACGCCTTTTGGCCACCCATAGCTGTTATTACTTTAGTTTTGATTCTTTCCACATCTGCGGTTTGAGCCATTCCACTAAAAATAAAAAAGAAACTACATATAAAAAAAACAAAAAATTTAAGATAACTGCTTTTGGTCATTTTTTTATTGTTTAGATAGTGTAAAATTTGTTATTGAAAAAAAATAAGACTAAAATAAAGAATTTATAAAACTATTTGAATTAATACCATAAAATAAAATACCAGTTTATAAAGAACGAATTTTTTCTAAATAATCTAAATTTGTGTCCCGAAAATTTAAAAATATAAAACTATGAAAACTTTAACAAACTCTTTAGAATTAAACAAATTGAATTTAAATATAAAAGATTGCTTAAAAATGATTGGCGTTAAAGAACTTACAGCAAACGTTTATGAAATTCCAAAAAAAAATCAAATTAGCAATTCAAAAAAAAATTAACATTAATACGCTCTTACTAATTTCCCTTCCATAAAATTAATAAAAGCACGGTTTACCACTTTATTTCCACCTTTTGTTGGATAATTTCCTGTAAAATACCAATCTCCTAAATCAGAAGAACACGCTTTATTTAAATTCTCCACCGTTTGATAAATTACTGTAACCTCTGCTTCTAAATCTGAAGGTTTAATAATTTCAGCAATCTTTTGAGAAATATCATTATCTGAAAAAGGCTCAAACAAACGGCTTACTAAATTTTCGTTAGTTAATGTACCGTTTCTACTCGCCTCCACAGCTTTAACATAAACTTCTTCTTTCAAATATTCTAACCCTCTATCCTTTAGTAATGCTAACATTGCTCTAAATGCAACAAAATCTTTTACTTTAGACATGTCTATACCGTAACAATCTGGGAAGCGAATTTGTGGAGCGGATGAAACAATAATAATTTTTTTGGGTCCTAATTTATCTAAAAGTTTCAATATACTTTTTTCAAGGGTCGTTCCTCTAACAATAGAATCATCTATAACCACTAAGGTGTCAATCTTTTTTCTAACCACTCCATGTGTCATTTCATACACATGAGACACCATCTCACTTCGGTCCTCATCGTTAGTAATGAAAGTCCTTAATTTCACATCCTTAGAGATCAGCTTTTCAAATCGTGGCTTAAAATCCAAAATTTTATCTATTTCAGTGTCAGAAATATTCCCATTCTTTATTCTAGATTTCCGCCAGGTGGATAGATAATCTTCGATTCCTTCCACCATACCATAAAAAGCAGCTTCGGCTGTATTCGGAATATAAGAAAAAACTGTATTTTCCAAATCATAATCTATTTCTTTCATGATTTGAGGTATCAATAACCTTCCTAGTGCTTTACGTTCTTGGTAGATGGCAGGATCGGAACCTCTCGAAAAATAAATCCGCTCAAAACTACAGGATTTTTTAGGTAATTGTGGTAAAATATTAAATTCCCCAAACTCTCCATGCTTATCAATAATCAAGGCATTTCCGGGGGTTATTTCTTTAATTTGATCATATTTTGCTCCAAAAGCGGATTTTATTGCTACTCTTTCAGAGGCCACTACCACCACCTCATCGTCGTACCAATAATAAGCTGGTCGAATACCAGCGGGATCTCTAACCACAAAAGAAGCCCCAAAGCCTGTGATTCCAGCCATGGCATATCCACCATCAAAATCTCTACAAGCACGATGCAAAACACGTTGCAAGTCCATGTTGTCTTCAATGATATCACTTAGCGCTGGATTTTCGTAAATTCCTTTAAATCGCTCGAAAACTCTTTGATTTTCTTCATCTAAGAAATGACCAATTTTTTCTAAAACTGTTATGGTATCCCCTTGGTCTTTAGGATGTTGACCTAGCTGCACTAGTTTTTTAAATAGTTCATCGGCATTAGTCATATTGAAATTACCAGCAACTACCAAATTTCTGCTTCGCCAATTACTTTGCCGTAACATGGGATGGCAATTTTCTATTTCGTTTTTCCCGTGGGTACCATATCTGAGATGGCCTAGCCAAACCTCTCCAGAAAAAGCAATATTTTTTTGAAGCCAAACAGCATCCTTCAACTTTTCGGGCTGCTCTTTTTTAACTTCTAAATACTTTTCATTAATTTTTTTAAAGATATCTACCACTGGTCGGTTTTCTACCGATCGATATCTGCTAATGTACCGGCTTCCGGGCGGAACCTCGATTTTTACATTAGCCACTCCCGCACCATCTTGGCCGCGGTTGGTTTGTTTTTCCATTAACACATACAATCTATTGATCGCATATAATGGGGTGCCATATTTCTCGATATAATAATCAAGTGGCTTTCTAAGTCGAATGAGGGCAATGCCACATTCATGTTTGATAGCGTCGCTCATATATATAAGTAGAACACCAAACGTTTTGTTTTAATACTGCAAATTTCAGTAGAATATAATGGAAGTGCAACATTAACAAGGATTATTTCTGATTAATTAGAAATAAAAATAGAATGGTAAATATTACGAAAAAATAGGTAAGAATTCGTGATTTGAAAACGAGAGAGCTATCACAAAAAAAAGCGATGAAAAATTCATCGCTTTTTTAAAAGAATATAATATTTAAACTTTTTTACAAAGGGTTTTGAACAATTTGCTTGTTAGAATCTAATTCTCTTCTTGGAAACAAAAACTCCCATTGCTTATCGCCTGGAGGAGCATCATACAAAACTGTAATTGCTGGAATATGATTAAGACCATTTCTATTTAAAGCTTCATTTGTCCTTTTCAAATCAGTAAAACGGAAGCCTTCCCCCCAAAGTTCAATTCTCCTTTGAAATGAAATTTCATTCAAAAGATCATTTCCGCTTGTAGTAGATAATTTGTAAGTGGCATCTCTTCTACTCACTAAATCAAATAACGCTTTTGCAGCCTCAGCATTTTTACCCTGTCTAGCATTT
>DAIQBE010000113.1:7516-8400 GCA_036781325.1 Leadbetterella sp.
CAGCAGATCTCATGTAAGGCACATCTCCCATTGCACTTGTAGAAGGCACACCGGGCAATCTGAATTTTTGATTAAGATAAGGAACCCTAATTCCACCTGGAGGCACAATAGAATTGGCGGCAGTTGGTGCTTTCACCCACATTCTTGCACGTACGTCCGTTTGCGGAATTGCATCATATAATTTGCTGTTAATTACTTTAGGATAGGTACGGATAACAGTTGAATTATAGTTACAAGAAATATAAGAATGATACCCTCCAAAAAACTCTGATTGGTCTTCCAGGTGATCAAATCCCCACATCCATTCAGGGTTGGTAATATCAGCAAATCCTTCTTGGTATTGAGCAACACTCATAAGTGAAAAAGGTCTTCGTGCTTCAGCTGCAAAAGTAGCTGCAGCTGCCCAGTTTTGCTGGGTTAATGCAACTCTTGCTTGAAAGCCTCTAGTTACTTCAAAATTAATATGGGACTTGTTGATTCTTGCTGTTTTTAATAAAGTAGCAGCCTCAGCCAAATCTTTGTTGATTTGCGTGTAAACCTCTTCTACTGTATTCCTCGCTAATCCATCAAATGTAGGTGCTAAAACTAGAGGTACTCCTAATTGGTTGTTTGGCTTTTTTGAAGCATCATAACGTTGGCCATAAAGCTGGACCAAGTTAAAATATGCCCAAGCTCTAAGTGCTAATGCTTCTCCTTTTACAACATTTTTCTCAGCTGTAGGGCCTGTTGCATTATCAATACTTACAATTGCAACATTAGCATTTCCAATAACTCTGTAGTAGAGTTGATAAGGGAATCTTGTCATAGTATTTACATCAGAGCGATGTGCCACCCATCTGGTTTCATTAACATGCCACGAAGCAGATGCAGCACCGTGCATTAAA
>DAIQBE010000114.1:0-8370 GCA_036781325.1 Leadbetterella sp.
CTACAAACTCTTTTATTTGATCGAAGTCAGCAAACAATATTTTTCCAGAACTTGTCCGCTCCACTTCTAAATCCTGTTTCTCCTTCTTTTGAGTAAAACTTACTTTAGGATTTCTTAATTCATCGTTTAGAATTACAACTGCTTTTCCAATAACTTTTCTATTCATCAAATCTTCTAGAGCTTTAGGGGCTTCTTCCAAAGAATAATATTTATAAATGTGGGGCTTAAGTTGCCCTTTTAAAAAGTAATCAGCTAGTGTGAGAATATTCTTAATGTTTTCAGCAGCTTCCAAGCTAGCAAATTGCCCCCAGAAAACTCCCATAATGGCACAGCCTTTAAGTAATGCTAAGTTTAAGGGTATTTTTGGTATCTCGCCAGCTGCAAAACCTACCACCAAATAACGGCCTTTCCAAGCCATCGATCGAATACAAGGTTCCGCATATTTATCACCAATAGGGTCATAAACTACATCTACGCCTTTGCCATTTGTATATTCTTTAATTTTTTCTCTCAAGTCATCTTTTGAATAGTTAATTAAAAAGTCAGCCCCTTTCTCCTTACAAATTAATAGTTTTTCGTCTGAAGATGCCGCAGCTATTACATTAGCTCCCATTAGTTTACCTAATTCTACAGCTGCTAGCCCAACGCCTCCTGCTGCCCCTAAAACTAAAAGAGTTTCGCCTTTTTGTAACCTAGCTCTATCTTTTAAGGCATGAAATGAGGTTCCAAAATTATACATAATGGAAGCTGCTGTTACAAAGTCCATTTCAGAAGATATAGGAAATACACGAGTAGCCTCTACTTCAACTTCTTCTGCAAATCCTCCCCATCCACAAAGTGCTAAAACGCGATCACCAACCTTTAAATGTCTTACCTCCTCCCCTACTTCTTTAATTATTCCTGCCACTTCACTGCCCGGCGAAAAAGGCAAAGTGGGCTTAAATTGATATAAATTCTGTATTATCAACGTATCTGGAAAGTTGGCACTGCAAGCCATTACAGTTATAATTACATGATTTTTGGTTGGCTTAAGAGATGCAATCTCTTCTAAAACAAGTGAATCAGGAAGTCCGTGTTCTTTACAAAGTATGGCTTTCATTTATCAGAAATTTATTTTTTAGCGAAATTTAATAAATATGAGTAAAAATTTTAAATAAAAATACAATCTAGGTAGATTTTTAAACTTTATAATGTGGATTTAAATTAGTTTTGAAAATTTTTACGTTTTTTGTATTTAAATGGCAAATTTAATTATGAAATATTTTGGATTATTAGGAATAATAATACTCAGCTCCTTTACTAATAAATTATATAAACATGAAATTATTAGAACTAAAGAAAATAGTTTTATTGAAAAAAAATCAGGTACAGTTTTAGGAGTCGGAGATGAAGTCAATGATTTTACTTTAAGGAGTATAAACGGAAAAAATTATTCACTTGCAACTTATCCCTCTGCAAAGGGCTTTATTATTGTGTTTGCTAGCAATTATTGTCCATTTTCAAAAAGTTATGAAGATAGACTTATGGCTTTAGATAAGAAATATTCCGTGAAATTGTATCCTGTTATTGCCATCAACCCAAATGACCCCCAAGCCTATGAAGAAGAAAAACTCGAAAACATACAAGCTACTTCAAAAGAAAAAGGCTTTACATTCTCAATTTTAATCGATGAAAAACAGCAAGTAGCAAAAAACTTTGGAGCTACCAGAACCCCACATGTATTTATAGTGAAAAAAGAAAATGGGAAGTACATTATTAAATACTCGGGGGCTATTGATGATAACCCCCAAGATCCAGCTGGAATAACAAAAAACTACGTGGAAGACGCTTTGGCCAATATTCTTGAAAATAAACCTGTAATAAATCAACAAACTAAACCCATAGGATGTGCCATTCGATGGAAATAAAACTATGTCAGTAAAACTACCCAACCCAATACCCAAAAATAGAAGTAATGAGATGATAGCCTTTTCGAGGCTTTTAGACATTATGGATGACCTAAGAGAAAAATGTCCATGGGATAAAAAACAAACTTTCGATAGCCTAAGACATCTAACCATTGAAGAAACTTATGAGCTTTCTGATGCTATTTTAGAAAAAAATTCCTCTGAAATTAAAAAAGAATTGGGAGATTTGATGCTCCACTTAGTCTTTTATGCCAAAATAGGCTCAGAAACCAACGACTTTGATATCCAAGAAATATTGCATGGAATCTCAGAAAAATTGATTGTAAGACATCCTCATATTTATAGTGATACGGTTGTAGAAAACGAAGAAGATGTAAAGAAAAACTGGGAGCAAATTAAGCTTAAAGAAGGAAATAAGTCAGTTTTGGGTGGTGTGCCGAAATCTTTGCCTGCGCTCGTAAAAGCCATGCGAATACAGGAAAAAGCCCGCGGTGTTGGTTTCGATTGGGAAGAAAAAGCACAGGTTTGGGCAAAAGTTGAAGAAGAAATGCAGGAATTTAAAGAACATTTTAATGCCGAAACCCAAGAAACAATTGACAAAGAAAAGGCAGAAGGCGAGTTTGGAGATTTGATGTTTTCTTTGGTAAATTATGCCCGTTTTATAGATATTAATCCTGAAACCGCCTTAGAACGAACCAATAAAAAATTCATAAAACGTTTTCAATATTTAGAGTCAAAAGCAATCGAAATGAATAAAAAACTTTCTGAAATGAGTTTGGCTGAAATGGACGTTTTTTGGGAAGAGGCTAAGTTGATGGGATAAGCTGAAATTATTTTTTATGGATAAGTACAATTGCATATTTTATTATTCCGAAACAACAATTGAAACTTTCTTCAAAAATGCTAATTGAATAAAATTATGAATCAAAATACTTCAGAAAAATTCGCTTATGATGCTATTGTAGTGGGTTCTGGTATTTCTGGTGGTTGGGCTGCCAAAGAACTTTGTGAAAAAGGATTAAAAGTCTTGATGTTAGACAGAGGAAAAAATATTGAGCACATTTCTGATTATAAAACAGCCTTGTTAGCTCCTTGGGATTTTCCCCATAGAGGAGAGGTACCCATGGAAGAAATGAAAGAGTACCCAATTCATGAGCGTACAGGTTTCACAATAACCGAATCTACAAAGGATTTTTTTGTAAAAGATGTTGAATATCCTTACGTTGAAGATAAGAGGTTTGACTGGATTCGTAGCTGGCAAGTCGGAGGTAAATCTTTAACTTGGGGAAGACTTAGCTTGAGATTAGGAGATCATGATTTTGAGGCAAATGTAAAAGAAGGAATTGGTATAGATTGGCCTATCAGGTACAAAGACATTTCTCCTTGGTATGATTATGTAGAAAAGTTTGCAGGAATTTGTGGAACTAGAGATGGCCTACCTCATTTACCCGATGGAATATACCAACCTCCTTTCCCATTAACTTGTCTAGAGGAACATTTAAAAGAATCTGTAAAAGCAAATTTTTCAGATAGGCATATTATTCATGCCCGACAAGCACACTTAACCATGCCTACTGCTGAGCAATTAGAATTAGGACGAGGTACTTGCCAAAGTAGAGATATGTGTATGAGGGGCTGCCCCTTTGGGGCGTATTTTAGTACACAATCTGCAACATTACCGGCAGCAAAACGAACCGGAAATTTAACACTTCGACCCCATAGTATCGTTAATTCCATTATATATGATGATAAATTAGACAAAGCCACTGGAGTGAGGGTAATTGATCAAAATACAAAAGAAATTTTAGAATTCAAAGCTAAGATAATCTTCTTAAATGCTTCAACCTTAGGTACTACACATATACTATTAAATTCGACTTCCAACCGCTTTCCAAATGGTTTAGGTAATGACAACGGGGTATTAGGCCATTATTTAATGGATCACCATTTTTCGGCTGGAGCTAGAGGAACTTTTGATGGCTTTCAAGATAAATATACTTTTGGCAGAAGGCCTAATGGCTTTTATGTTCCTCGCTTTCGAAATATTGGAAAAGACAAAAGAGATTATTTGCGTGGCTTTGGATATGAAGGTACAAGCGGAAGAGGAAGAAATGAAGAAGTAGAAGGGTTTGGGATTTCATTAAAAGAAAAATCTTCTCAGATTGGTCCTTGGAGCACCGATATGATGGGTTTTGCTGAAACATTGCCAGAATTTAAGAATCATGTCTCTTTAACTAACGAAGTGAAAGATCAATGGGGCCAACCCGTTTTAAAAATGTCTGCCGAGTTTGGAGAAAATGAAAGAAAAATGCGGATAGATATGAAAAATGATGCTGCAGAGATGCTAGAAAAAGCAGGTTTTAAAGATATTGAGGCATACGATGATGAAAAAGGTTTTGGACTTTGCATTCACGAAATGGGTACGGCTAGGATGGGGAATTCTCCAAAAGATTCCATATTAAATAAACACAATCAAATTTGGGGTGCTAAAAACGTTTTCGTAACCGATGGGGCTTGTATGACATCTTCTTCTTGTGCAAATCCTTCCATTACCTATATGGCACTTACCGCTAGAGCGGCAGCATTTGCTGTTGAAGAATTGAAAAAACAAAATTTATGATTTTTAAGGAAAATAAAAATGAACAAGCATAAATTCCTAATAGATTTGAAATTTATATCATTATTTTTAAAAGATAATATTTAATCCAAGCATGGCAGAAGGCCTATTTCTAACTAAAACAAATGATAGAAACGTCATTTATAAAGAGCTAATTCCTCAAATTGAGAACTTAATAGCCGATGAATCTGATTTAATAGCAAATCTAGCCAACGTAACTGCTGCCTTAAAGCAGGCCTTTGGATTTTTTTGGGTAGGATTTTATCTAGACAATCAAAAAGGAGAACTAGTTCTTGGTCCATTTCAGGGTCCAATTGCCTGCACCAGGATCAGGTATGACCGAGGGGTTTGTGGACATTCTTTTAGCACAAAAAAAACAGTTTTAGTGCCAGATGTTGATGCTTTTCCAGGACATATCGCTTGTAGTTCTGCATCGAAATCAGAAATTGTATTACCTCTATATAATTCTAAAAATGACATTTTAGGTGTTTTAGATATCGATTCTGATTTATTAGACGATTTTTCAAAAATAGACCAAATAGCGTTGGAAAAGTTAATGAATATTTTGAGCAAAAAGATTTAAAATGAAGACTGTACCAACTCTTATTGCTCCTCCTCCTTGGACACTTAAAGGAAACGGCTATATATTTTTATATCATTTTTCAAAAGAATTTGTAATGAAAAATGGATTTTTAGCTGACTACCAAAAAGATGGATATAATGGTGATTGGGTGGGAACTATTATGTTAGTGGATTACCAAGAGTCTCCAGTTGGACCTTATCAAGAACTTCTTTTTGTACCTGGCCGATGCAAATTTGGTGGAAAAAAAATATTTACTATTTCTAAAATATTCGTTAGTAGTTTAGATAGTGTAACAAATGGGATTGTAAACTGGGGAATTCCTAAAGAATTAGCCAATTTTAAAGTTAGCTATTTGAGTGATAATCAAACTAAATTTGACGTTTCTATTGATGGAGAATCATTTTTCTCCGCTCACTTGAAAAATAGAAGTTTCTATTTTCCAATTTCTACTCGATTTTTCCCTTTAAAATTGGCACAAAAGTTAAATAAGAAACTTATTATTACCACATCAACTGCTAAAGGAAAGGCTTCTTTCGCCAAATTTTTGTCTTTAAAAGTTGATGAGAAACATTTCCCAGATATCTCTAAACTTAAACCAATCGCCGCATTAGCTGTAAAAAATTTTAAGATGACATTTCCAATCCCTATGTTACAGAAAACTTTTTTGAGTTAGAAGTTTAAAAACTTCAACTTTAATCTTCGACCCTATCTTCCGTTTTATAAAAAATCTAGTTCTTAATTTTTTTTAAATTAGGCATTAACATTTTCCTTAACACTGATTATTAAGTATTTATAAATTAATTTGATTTTCTGTAAATTAATCAACAAACCTAGAGGGTAAATTATGCATCTAAGAATTAAATAAGAAATTTAAATTATTACGTTATGAAAAAGGTAACAGCATTCGGTTTATTGCTTTTAGCAGGATTGTTCAACTCTTGCACAGTTAATGATAATCCACAACCCATCACAAATGAGTTTTTGGCGGAAGTATTCGAAGTAAAAGCAGATTTTACTTCTGCAAACACTTATCGAAACTTTTATAAATTAAACCCGGTGATTTTTAATTCTGATGTACTTTTGGTATACGAAAATGCAGGAGTAGATAAAGTTGGTGCGGATATTTGGAAAGCTCTTCCTCAAGTATATACCTCTGTGGATGGAATTCATCAATATAATTTTGATTTTACCAAATCTGATTTTAGTATTTTTTTAGATTCCAACTTTGATCCTTTAAGGCTAAATAGTAAATGGCGGTTAAACAAAATTTTTAGAATAGTTGTAGTTCCAGGAAAATTTTCAAATAGCATAGATAAAAATAATTTGGAAAATGTAATGAAAACACTAAACTTAAATGAAGCATCCGTGGTGGATCTCAATAATTAAGTTTCTGTTTCTAAAAAAAGCAAAAAAGCATCTTTGCGTTCTGCAAAGATGCTTTTTTGCATATAAAAATCATCAATTTGAAAGTCCTAAATTTGAAATAATCTCTTAAACTATAAATTAATTCAATTTCATAATTTGCTTAATTCCTCTTTTACAAAGTCCATCAACTCTGAAATATACGCTTTGGAAAAATCGAATTTTATTCCTGCTGCTTCATATATTTCTTTTATAGTTCTTGTGTAACCGAGTTTCAAAGCAGCTAAGTAACCATTAAGTCCCTTTTCAGGGTCATTTTTATAATTTCGCCATACGCTGATTGCTCCCAACTGAGCCATTCCGTATTCGATATAATAAAACGGAACTTCATAAATATGCAATTGCTTTTGCCAAGCATTCGTTCTAAAATGTTCGTATCCGGACCAATCTGTCGTATTATCAGAAAACTCCATCCATATCTTATTCCATTCTTGGTTTCTATCTTCAATAGAATGTGTCGGATTCTCATATATCCAGTGTTGAAACTTATCGATTGTTGCTATCCAAGGGAGGCCAGAAAGAGTGCTTTCTAAATGTTCTTTTTTTGCTCGTCTTAAGTCTTCTTCGTTTTCAAAAAACACATCCCAATGTTCCATTGAAATCAATTCCATAGCCATAGAAGCCAACTCGGCGACTTCCATTGGTGGATTTCTAAATGCATTTATGGGCATTTCTCTTACTTCGAACGAATGTATCGCATGGCCTCCTTCATGCACCATAGTTACTAAATCTCGAAGAGTATTAGTGGCGTTCATAAAAATAAAAGGTACTCCAATTTCTTCTAAAGGATAATTATAGCCTCCCATTGCCTTACCTTTTCTTGATTCCACATCGAAATGACCCATAGCACGCATTATTTTTATATAATTTGCAAGTTTTGGATTTATTTGATCGAAACACAACTCAGTTTTATCTAAAAGCTCTTGTCCATTTAAAAACGGTTTTAAGGGGATTCTATTTTCAGGATCAACAGCCAAATCCCATGGTTTTAATTGATCTAACGCTAACTTTCGTTTTCTTTCTTTGGCCATTTCTTCTAGTATTGGAACAATCGTTTCAGATACGGCTTCATGAAATTCAAAACAATCTTGGGGGGTATAATCAAACCTACCCATGGCAGCAAACATATAATCTCTGAAATTTGCGAAGTCTGCATTAACGGCCTCTTGGTGCCTTAAATCTCTCAAGGAATTAAAGATTTGGTTTAAGGCATCTTTATCTAAAAATCTGCGTTCCGAAATTACTTTCCAAGCATTTTCTCTTACTGCTCTATCCGTATTTTGTAAAAATGTTGCAGCCTTTGGCATGGTCATTTCATTACCATCAATCGTCACACTCATTCCGCCAGTAATAGCCTGATATTCGGTTTGTTTGAGTTGAATTTTAGTATCAAGATCAATGTTTTCTTCGCGAAATATCTCCACTGACTTTTTCATGCTTCGCATCATAATAGCATAGCCAGAGCCAACTAATGGAAATCTTTCAAAAGACTCTAAAGCTTTTTTATTGAGCTCGTCAGCATACATGGCAGTGTTCGGTTGGATTTCTTCAACAAAAAACTGATAAGCTTTTTGGTTTTCTTCTTTTGAAGTATCACAAGTCATATGTATATATCGCCAAGCCATGTTTTCTGACAAATAGGATTCTAACTCACTTCGATCAAAAAACCAATTTTCTATGTCTTCTTTTGTTTCAAGCTCTCTATTTTTTAAATTTTCATAAAGGGGCTTTGCATCATTCCAAGTCTCCAATTTAAAATCTTCCCCTAAAAATATTCTTTCTCTTCGTTTTAATATACTATTGCTCATTCTTTTATTTTTCAGCACGCAATTTAAGTATTG
>DAIQBE010000115.1:0-2084 GCA_036781325.1 Leadbetterella sp.
TTGTATTGGGACAGGGCCCTACGCTAGAAGCATTTAAAAAGTACCCTTTCCCAACAGAATTAGTTACTTCAGCCAATGGGGCAAAAATAGCCTGGGCGTTTGATGAACAAGGGAAACGCAATGTGTATGTGGCAGAAGGTACCGATTATATGGCACGAAAACTCACCCAATTTACAAAAGACGATGGACAAGAACTTACCAGTGTTTCAATTTCAGGGGATGGCAATTGGGTGGTATTTGTAAGAGGAGGCGACCACGGGAGCAATTGGGATGATAACTTACTGGTAAATCCTGCTGCCGAACCTATGCCTGCTGATGTAAAAATTATGAGTGTGCCCTATAAAGGTGGAGAAATAAAATCATCCGTTGAAGGAGACTATCCGGTCATTTCGCCAAATAATAAAAGGGTTGCTTTTATCAAAGGTGGACAAGTGTGGTCAGCCGACATTGACAGTTTGAATAAAGCCAAAATCTTATTCAAAACAAGGGGTTCTGTTGGTTCATTGGCTTGGAGTCCTGATGGAAATTCTTTACTTTTTGTTGCTAATCGAGGCGACCACTCCATTGTAGGTATATATAGAAATGCCTCTACGCCTATCCAATGGGTTGCCCCATCTTTCGGTTTTGATTCTTCACCAAGATGGTCGCCAAACGGAAATAGCATTGTCTTTGTAAGAACGCTTGGAAGGGGCGGCTCACCTGCTCCCTTATTGACCAAAAAACATGAACCGTGGAGCATTTATATAGCAGATGTCGCCAACAATAATGCCAAGCTACTTTGGAAAGCCCCTACCACTTTGCGAGGTTCTGTGCCAACAACTCACGGCGGAGAAAATTTGCATTGGGCGGCAGGTGATAGAATTGTGTTTCTATCTTACCAAGATGGTTGGCCCCATTTGTACTCGATAGCATCAACTGGCGGAAAGGAATTGTTGCTCACCCCAGGCAATTATATGTGTGAACATATCCAATTAAGTTCCGATAAAAAACACTTGACTTTTAGTGCCAACACGGGTACTGACAAATTAGACATTGAAAGAAGACACGCTGCAAAGGTAAGCGTAGACAAAGCTGACATGCAGATACTTACACAAGGAAGTGGCCTAGAATGGGCGCCCGTTTTGATGAATAATGGCAATACAGCTGCTTTTATTAGTGCCACCGCCCAGCAATCGCCTTTGCCAGCCATTATGAATTTAAATGGTGAAGACAAAGGAACAATCAAACGGATTGGAACAGACTTAGTGCCTGCTGATTTCCCTACAGAAAAGTTGGTAACACCCAAACAAGTGATTTTTACTTCTCCCGATGGCGTTATTGTACATGCCGATTTGTTTGAACCTGCAGGTGGTGGCGGCAAAAAACCAGCCATTGTCTATATTCATGGAGG
The DNA here is from genome assembly GCA_036781325.1 of Leadbetterella sp. Classification (GTDB taxonomy): domain Bacteria; phylum Bacteroidota; class Bacteroidia; order Cytophagales; family Spirosomataceae; genus Leadbetterella. Next base: position 1,391 of record DAIQBE010000115.1, read on the forward strand.
CCCTCCACGACAAATGCTTTTGGGTTGGCATTATTCTGATTATTATTCCAATGCCTATGCTTCTAATCAATATTTGGCCAGTTTGGGTTTTGTAGTATTATCGGTAAACTATCGCCTGGGTATTGGGTATGGTTATGATTTCCATCAAGCACCCAATTGCGGTGTAAAAGGGGCTTCTGAGTATTTAGACATCAAAGCAGCCGGTCTGTGGTTACAAAAACAAAGTTTTGTGGATGCCTCAAAAATAGGCGTTTATGGGGGTTCTTATGGCGGTTATCTTACTGCAATGGCTTTGGCAAAAGATTCAAAAATATTTGCCGCTGGCGTGGATATACATGGCGTGCACGATTGGGGAGTTAATTCTTCCATTATGACCCGCTATGCTAATAAAACAGAGAAAGCACCCGATTATGAAAAAGCCATTCAAGTGGCTTGGCTTTCTTCCCCAGTTTCGGCTATGAACACGTGGAAATCTCCGGTACTTATTATTCATGCTGATGATGATAGAAATGTACAATTTAATCAAAGCACCGATTTAGTAAACCGTTTAGAAGAAAAAGGCATTCCATATGAAACTTTGATGATTGTAGACGATACCCACCATTGGATGAAATGGACCAACGCTGTTACTGTTTATAATGCCGTGGCTGACTATTTTGTAAAAAAATTAAAAAAATAAAAACTTGAAACAAAG
>DAIQBE010000115.1:2184-8329 GCA_036781325.1 Leadbetterella sp.
AAGAAATTAAAATTTTTAATAGCTCTTTTGAGTCTTTCAAATTTCAGTTTTGCTCAATTTGACACGCTACCCTATTTGAAATCCGAAATGATTATGGAAGGGAGTCTGCCTTTAAAATTCAATGGGGCTTGGCTTTACCATAAAGGCGATAATTTGGAATGGGCAAAAACAACAATTGACGAAAGCGGCTGGCTAAAAATTGCTCCACAAAACCTTCGAGCCGAAGCCATGCCAGACAGCCTTTGGCAAGGCTATGGCTGGTGGCGGCTATCATTTAGGGCGGATAGTAGTATCTATAAGCAAATACGCCGCCTTGTTTTTGATACTTGGGGCAGTGCCGAAGTATATTTGGATGGGCAAAAAATACTTAATTATGGAAACTTTTCAATTAATGCCAATACCGAAAAAAACCATGTTGCCAATTATGCAGCCGACAAGAAAATTGTTTTAATACCCGCCCCAAAACATACACTCGCCATACGCTTTTCTAATCATCAAGCAAAAAAGAATGAAGTTTTATTAAAGAAATTTTCAAATTATTTAGGTTTTACTATTGCTTTTGCCAATGAAGAAAGAGGCTTATTTTCCGATAGTCGTTTTGCCAATAGTTTTGCTTTATTATCTGTTATTGCCTCCTTATTATTGTTGCTACTTTTTCTTCATTTGCTACTTTATTTTAAATTCAAAAAAGAAAATTCAAATCTGATAATTTCATTGATTACATTTTTATTTTTAATGGCTATTTTTTCAGCCCACATACTTTTATTTTTGCCACTTACGGGTTTTTGGAATGCAGTAATCAGTAATTTAATCAATTCCACTTCTTTTGCAACCGGTATGGCATTAATACCTTATGCTCTCACGCTTTTATTTCGCATTAAAAAGTACGATTGGGTAAAACATATTTTATGGCTTTTAATAATTCGTACACTTAATTATTACTATGAAATAATACCAACCATCCTATTTGATTCTTTTGTAATACTTGGTGTTATTTTAATTACTGCATTTTTAATGATAAAAGCATTAAAGTATAAAACATCTGGAGTTCATTATGTTACTGTTGGAGCAATAGGCACTTCTGTTTTTTTGCTAATTAATAGGTTTCAAAGTGCAGGGATAATTAATTTATCTACTCAATTCAACTATTTGGATATCATCTTGCTATATACTTGTTTTCCCTTGGGTATCTATATTTACAATACCAATCAATTTGGTAGGCTGTTTAATTCCATGGAGCTGGAAGTAGTTAATCGAACTCATGATCTTAATGTATCCATAGAAAATTTAAAAAACACGCAAACTTTGCTGGCCGCCAGAAATACAGAAAACGAGTTACTTCTCAAAGAAATCCATCATCGGGTGAAAAATAATCTTGAAATAGTATCTAGTTTATTGGCTCTGCAATCTGCCAAAATGGATGACCCCAATATGCAAGAAGCCATGTTGGCGAGCCAAAATAGGGTGCAATCGATGGGGATTTTACACCAAAAACTCTATCAAAGTGAGCAATTAGCATTTATTGAAATGAAAAATTATTTTCAAAATCTTTGCGAAAACATACTAGATTCTTACAACGAAGCTGAGCGAATAAAAGTAGAAATTGACATGAAGGAGGTAGATTTAGACATTGACACTGCCGTTCCTTTGGGGCTGATTGTGAATGAATTGTTTACAAATGCGCTAAAATATGCTTTTCCTGACGGTAAAAAAGGCATAATTAAATTGAGTTTAGAAAGTTTGTCAGATGGGAATCTGAACTTAAAAGTTTCTGACAATGGCATTGGTAAAATGCTTAATGTTACACCCAAAGGCACTGGTTTTGGCACACAATTAGTAGATTTGCTTACCAAACAAATTGGTGGTAAATTGCTTCAAGAAATTAATGGCGGAACAATGATATCTATCAATTTTAAAAGTCAAATGGCAACCTAAACTATGCAAACACCTCTAAGAATATTAATTGTTGAAGATGAGATGTTGATTGCTGCCAATATTTCGATACAGCTCGAAAGTCTTGGATATGAAATAATGGGCATTATTCCGAGAGGTCAAGAGGCCATTACTGCGGCAAAATCAGATAAGCCAGATTTGGTTTTGATGGATATAAATTTAAAGGGTGAAATAGACGGCATCGAAGCAGCCATTCAAATGCAGCTAGACGGGCCTGTTCCTATTATTTACCTTTCCGCAAATTCTGATGACCTGCATTTTAAAAGGGCAAAAGCCACCAATCCCTATGCATTTTTATCAAAACCGTTTAAAAAATTAGACCTAAAAAATGCGGTAGAATTAGCTTTTGATAGGATATTGGAAGAGAAAAATACTATAAAGCCTGAAAACAACAAACTAGTTTTAGAAGACCGAATTTTTGTAAAACAGAATGATATAATGTGTAAAATTCTCATTCAAGATATTCAATATTTGGAAGCCGACCGTAATTATTGTCAAGTTTATACCAAAGATAAAAGCTATCTTTTAGTAAATACGCTTAAAAACATGGAAGATAAACTTCCATCCAATACCTTTCAAAGAATCCATCGTTCCTATGTTGTTAATATCAATCAAGTAGATGAGTTTAACCATAATCACCTCACTATTGGCAACAAAATACTGCCCTTAAGCAAAGACCTAAGGGCAGAATTGATGGCACGATTGAAGTTGATTTGAAAAAGCAAATTTATCCTCTAAATAAATCATCGAAACAGAGGCTATTTTGAACTAAAGCCGTGGAATATTCATTCTTTTGTATGCCAAAACTTGTAATCATTGTCAAAAATATTGATTTTCTTGTTTTGGTTTGCTCCTTGAAAGTGCCAATTTTGTTTCTTAATTCTTCTGCATATTTTTTGTCAATCAAATAGGGTTTTATCGAAAATTTTATTTCGCAAAGATTAATTACTTGGTCTCGTCTATCAATTAGCAAATCAATTTGGGCTTTTGAAATTTTATCTGTTGAATACCACGATGAGGTGCTTGTTAAAATACCACTAATGCCTAGGGTTTCTTTAATTTCTTTGAGATGTTGTAGGCACACTATTTCAAAAGCATAACCAGACCATGTTCTAAAAGCTGGATTATCAATGCCATTTATCCAAATATTTTCATCTAAAACACTTGATTTTTTTATAAATGTAAGATAAAAAAGCGAATAAAAATCAACCAATTGGTACAGTTGGTTCCGTTCACTTTTACCGAAAGCCACATATTTTCTAATAAAGCCACATTCTTCCAACTCTCGCAAAATCATGGTTGTACCGCCGCCATTGTTTATTTTTGCCGTCTTTATTAGCGTATCCCTATTCAATCCACATGCCTTAGTTGCCAATGCTTCTATCACAGCCACATGATTTTGAGCTTTTTTAAAAAGTGAATCATATAAACTTTCAAACTCAATTCGTAAGGCTCCACTTTCTTCAAAACACAACCTGTTTATGTTTTGAGCAGCACTTTGCCCTGCTTCAACCATCTCTAAATAATACGGAATGCCGCCCAAAGCCATATACAATTGAGTGATTTGGTATCTTTCATAAATAGCATTTTTGCTTTCGAAAAAGGCCTCTGTTTCAGATAATGTAAATGGCTCTAATTTTATCCTTTGTGTGATTCGATTATGTAAACCCCCTTTGTTTTTAAGCAATTTATTGATAATCCATGAAGCTGAGGAGCCACACACCACCAAAATGATATCAGTTCTGGCAGATGCCCAACTGTTCCAAAAGTGCTCGAGAGCTACGATAAACCCGCTATTTGGGGTGTCGAGCCAAGGTAGTTCGTCTAAAAAAACAATTTTTTTCTCATCTTTAGCCATTTCCAAATGATCAATTAATTGTTGAAAAGCATCAAACCAACTACTAGCAAATGCTAAATTTTCATTTCGGCTTTGGCGAATCAGTGCTCTATGAAAATTATTAAGTTGCAAGGGTAATTTTGCATTGGCACCTGTCAATTGAAAATTAAATCTTTCTGCAAAAACTTCACGTATCAGAAAAGTTTTTCCCACGCGTCTTCGTCCATAAACTGCCAAAAACTCAGATTTCTTGGAGGTCAATAAACTTTCCATTAATGCAATTTCTCTTTTTCTACCTATTACATTTTTCATTTAGCTCTTTTAAATTCCGCTACAAATATATAAATAATTGAAGTTATAGCAAATTTAAAAAAAGAAAATTGCTATAACTATACTTTAAAAGAAAGTTATAGCGAAAGTGAATATCTATGTTCATTAAAAACGATTTTTGAAAAATAAAAATAATCTTTACCAAAATCCCCCCTTCGGTAAATAAAACACCCCCTTCGGACAGTTTTCAATACTGTTCGTCCTAAATGTGTTTTTTGACAAATGAATTCTTAGTTACTTTGGATATAATAAAAAATAATAGTAATAAATAATAAAAAGTAGGTTTGATATAGGTGCTTTTAAGGTTGGCAACAATACACTAAGTTTTTGAACTAATACACACAATTTCTGAAACAACACACGAAGTGTTTTTGAATTATTAAATCCAATTTTGTGTCAGTCACGTTCAATATAGCCATGAAAATTTTTTTTAACCCAAAAACGGTGCGGTGTGCAGTACAACCTAAAACTAAATGAAAACTATAAAATTTTTCTCAATCGTTGCCATCCTGAATGCCATATTACCAACAGCCGTATTGGTTCAAGCCCAATCACCAACAGCTCCATATGGTGAGGTAACTTTAGTGAAAGTTTATTCTGGGGTGAATGACAACTATTTAGCTAGTCTTACATGAATGAAGCATTGTAGTGTTATAGTGGCAAAGTTGATCTAATTAAAGAATTTAAATTGTGTATTCAAAAGATGATGATATGGCTTTTCGTGAAAAGCAAATTGACATTCGTGAATTGTATACTTAGGGTTTATGAGAATTGATAGATATAACGGGCTAAACTACACAATATACAGGCTTTACTAGATTGAAGCCTGTATTTTTTAAAAACTGATAAGCTGAAGTGACGCCCCGGCGTAGTGTCGAATAGGAATCTTAAAATTAACTATATTGCATTTTTGTTATCACTTCAAAAACCTCCTTTTCCATTATGATAAAAAACCTATACTTCGTTTTCATAGCTTCTGTTTGGATGGTAATTTCGGCAAGCGGACAGCATTTTACACCAAAAAAATTACACGAAGCTACCATTTCTAGCCTGCACACCGCCATGCAAAATGGCAAACTTACCGCCGTTGAGCTGGTACAGCTTTATCTGGACCGAATCGCAGCCTACGATAAACAAGGTCCATTTATCAACTCCCTTATTATGGTGAACCCCAAAGCCTTAGCCGAAGCTCGTCGGCTCGACTCCATGTATAAAGCGACAGGGAAATTTGTGGGTCCACTCCACGGGATTCCGGTCATCGTAAAAGACAATTACGATACGTTCGATATGCCAACGACCAACGGAACGCTGGCTATGAAAATGTCTATTCCACCCGATGATGCGTTTGTAATTAAAAAAATCAGGGAGGCTGGGGCCATCCTTATTGCCAAGTCGAACTTGGCAGAGTTTGCCCAATCTGGCAACTTTTCGGTAAGTTCCATCCTGCCCGGCTATTCGCGGAATCCCTATGATACCCGTCGCACCACCGCAGGATCTAGCGGGGGAACAGCCGCAGCCGTGGCCGCCAACTTTGGCACCATAGGTTTGGGAACCGACACGGGAAGCTCCATTCGCGGACCTGCAGCACACCAGAGTTTGGTTGGATTTCGCTGTACCCTTGGCTTGATAAGTCGCGATGGCATTGCTCCACTAGCACTTACCAACGATATGGGTGGCCCCATTTGCCGAACAGTGGAAGATGCAGTCCGCGTACTCGAAGTGATTGCAGGCTACGACAAAGCCGATTCCGTTACCCGTCGAAGTGAAGGTAAAATCCAATCGAGTTATCGGGATTTTTTAGACAAAAATGGCCTTAAAGGAGCCAGGATTGGGGTATTTCGGCAACTTTGCACTCCCGCCAAAGCTGATTCTCAAGTAGTGACTTTGTTTAATAAGGCACTGGATGAGTTGCGGCTTGCTGGGGCCACTATCATCGACTCGGTGAGGGTCATGGAACTCGATATGATTAACAAATCATTCGATACGATTCCGCAGCTACGCCGTGATTTTAATTTATATTTGGCC
>DAIQBE010000116.1:0-8313 GCA_036781325.1 Leadbetterella sp.
TATACATTTAAATTAATAATCCCATGTTAGTCCAAATGCTAATTATATTAGTTGTTTTCCTTATTTATTCGCGGCGGTTGCTTATCTTTAACGATCAATTGCTTTAATAAACTGCTTGTGCTTTTCAGTTGTTCAGCAGTATTCTTAATGCTTTGTTCCATGTAACTGACTTTATCGTAAAAATTCAAGTTTAACAGATTATCTCGAAAGTACTCAGATCTGTATTTAATGTCTTTAAATTTTTTAAACTCAATTGGCACCAGACGATTTATTGTTTTAAAGCCTTTGATTTCAGATGGGTCGGTACTTATATTTGGCTTTAACTCAATATTGTGCTTATTGAGAAGGGAATCATGGGCAATACGATAAATTCTTGAAGGTTTATTTAAGTCTTTTACATTCATTATATTTATGTCTTTCTGTGTAAAATTTTCTTTAATATTCAAAGTAGCATTTCCCTTCATCAAATTAAACTCCTTGTGTTCGAGGGGATCAAAAGCATTATAACATGAATTAAATTTGGTAAGATTATTAATTATTTGATTATCCAGAAAAATAAGCTTATCAATGTATTTTTTTTCATTAAGCGACAACTCGAATTCTTTAGTATTTTCGAGCTTATCTATCTTTCCTTTCTCATTTAGGAGTGTTATTTTGCACTCTTCATTACTATTTTTTCCAATTGTGGTACGATTTAGGCTCTTGCCTTCCAGCAAAGACTGTACACGGCGATCTACTCTCATTTGGAACAAAGAGGTTTGCTTAGGAATAACATTCGAGTAATTTATGTGTTCCAATGTCAACTTCGATGCATTTTTACTTTTAATCGCTTTTTTATAACTACTATTAACTGTCTTACTTGAAATCAAAGGCAAGTCTGACTGAACTGAGGTGTACATAGTGCTATCTTTGGCTAAATTCAATCCAAACTTATTCTTTTTTATATTAATGTGGTTTCGTTTATCATAAAGCTGATATTTTACTATTTTATTTAGATCAACATAATTTTTCAAGAAACTGTGTTTATTTATCGATTCTAATGGCGATCTTAATCTCATACTGGATTTTAGCTCAATTATATCTGATTCGTTCATTATTCTAAATAGTAGTAAAAATTATTTAATTATTAATTCCGAATTAAAATACAATGCTTTGGTAACTTTCAGATATTTTACCTTATCATTATTTTGAATTTTCAAGAAAATTTTACTATTATTATAATTTCCTATTTTTATTAAGAGATATTTTATTAATTGATTTTTTCTAAGTAGTAATCAAAATGATTAAAATTCACTAAAGAAAACAGAATAAAATTTTACTTAAATATTTTATAATGAATAGCGCCAGTTATAAAGGAAGTGGATGCAACCAATTCTACAAATTTAAGGGAACCTGGAACGGAAGCGAATTATTAAAGTATATATTCGATTATTAAAATATAAGGTTAATTGTTTACTTTTGTATTACTAAATGCAAGAAAATCATATCCTTCCCACATCAGACTATAATTCCAAATAAAACCAAAAAACAATTTACACGAAAAATAAGCAACAACAAAGCAAAATTGGATATACTATCAAGATACTTTTGGGAATCCTCCTGTAACTTGAAGGAACTTATTACGCAAGAAAGGCACAATAAGCTATTCAGTCACGAACATTTTACACTAACAGAGAAATGCTTTTTAGAAATTTACAACTCCAATCCTAAGGAAATGATAAAAATTTACCCAGAACTTATTAAATTAGAAAGCATGACATTTATAATCCTGTTTCCTTCAAGCGATAAAGAGGAGTTAATTAAGATTAACTTAAATTCAGATGCCTACAATCTTTATTTTAAAGATAAACGTTTTAATTTTTATGATAATCTCGCTAGATATGCCCTAGATGAGAAACCACAAAATAATGATAACAATGAAACCCAACATAATCAATCATTATATATGTTTGAATATAATGCAAACTCACCATCCGAATTTAAGAATATTGAATCAGTAGAAAGCCAATTTTTTGATTTTAATCTATTTTTTGATATTTCTTCTTAAACAAATCAAACGGGTTTGAGGCGGCATAAATTTGTATTTTGATATAAAATAAATTACTAATTTTTGCTTTTAATAATTTTTAGTTTAACGGTTTTAAACAAATAGCCTACTTAATAATAAAAAGTAATAAGGTTATTTATTATTACTTAGTAAGTACTTAATATGCTATTGCGGAATTTTACCTGTTCCTGGGGGATAGACAAGCTGTTTAACTGTGTTATTGGGTGTTTTTCCATTTGGGTTTTTTATATTTTCCCTTTGATTGTTTAGTTTGTCCTTAGTAATGGTTGTTCCATCATTTTGAGTAATAACATTTCCTTCTGATTCATAACTATCATTTTGCTTTTTGACTTCTTCTCCATCTGCTTCTTTTTTTCCTATAACCGCAAATATAATATAGATTATTATATTTGAGACTCCTTTCCCATAAGTCATGTATTTTTCCCTTAAATCATCCAATGAATTACTCTTCATGTAAGCGTCTCTTATGTCTTTTAATCCAGAAATTATTCCTTTAATCACTTTCGGGACTCTTGTGGCAATATCCATTAATTGTTTTGGATCATCAGAAAATATCAATGCCCAATCAATAGATTTGTCAATTAATGTAAGTGTCATATCAACGATTTCAGGAATCATACATAATATGAAACTAGCACCAATCCCGAAAAGTGGATGAATTAATATACCTTTCAAAAAATTAGTGAATAGTTTGAAATATTTTGTAACCTTCTGGAAAATTCCAACTATTTTATTTTTCAGTTTTTTGAGCGAATTTTTAATCTTTTCTTTTAGACCAGCAAAACCGTATTTTTTTAAAAAATGGAAAGGGTTTTTTCTTTTTTTACATCCTTGACCGTTATTTGCTGTATTTTGTGCTTGACCGTTGGCTCTATTATTTGGAGCTTGATTATTGGGATTATTTTTATTCTGTACTGGATCGCATTCATCTCCTCCTATTAATTCCTCAGCAATTTTGGCTTCCCTAAATCCAAGATCAGGATCCATTAATTCTAACATTTCGCTGTCTACATCTTCTTCAACAGCCAAAATTGCACCTTCGATTTCGCAATCTGCTTGCTTTGCCCCGATTTGAGCTTTAATCGCTTCTTGAGCATTTCCTGTAATGTCAACTTGAACACCATCTTCATTTAAAGTATCCTTTTCCATTGCAGCTTGAATTTCGGCAGGTGTTTTGTAATTTTTATACAAAGAAACCACTGCCTCTACTCCACATTTTATCATACCAATTGCAGGATTACTGCTAAGGATATCTATTGTGTTTATTGCAGCTCCTAGCAAAAAGTTAAATACCTTTGAATCAGCAAGATAATTGAAAGCTTTTAGACCGAATATCCGCATTGCATCCAAAGCATAAGGATGTTTAGGTCTATTACCGACTTGCTGAGTATTAGCTTGTGGGGCGTTAACTTGTTGCCGATTAACATTAGCTTGTGGGGAGTTTACTTGTTGCCGATTAACATTAGCATTGTTGTTGTTAGCATTCACGTTAGCAGTTTGATTAGGATTTGTGTTTTTCACTGTAGACTTCGATTTGCTTTTTCGAGAAGATACAAATTTTTTAAACATTTGTGTTTCTAATGTTGATTTGCTAAAAACAGAGGTAATATCGGATAATAATATCATCAAAATTAATAAACTAGTAATCTTCATTTTTTTAGACATAATTATAATTTTCCTAGATTTAAATAAATGAATAGACAAATGAAGTTTCTTATGATCCTAATGATCCTAATTTCATCAGAAATATTATACATTAGAGCAAGAACCAAATTAAATTTCGATTTTAAATCAAAACTTTCTAAAGTCGCTGAAATAAAAGATAAATTCATGAAATTCTCGAATAAAGCTAGAAACTCAAGTGTATTTAACTTTTTTCTCGGGATGATAATAAGAATTGTAAGTGGGCTGGAATTCAACAGCATTTTTAATCTAATCAAATGCGTAATAACTAGTGTGAAAATATACTTTGAAGCAAAAAAGGACACCTCAAAAAGTCTTAGTGAAGTTAAAGCAATTGTCACTGGAAAAAACAAGCCTCAGCCTAACAACAATAATAATAATGCGGAATCACAGGCAGATATTAATGAAGGCAACGCACAATTCGAATCTGTTGTTGATGAAGAGACTAGAAGCAAACAACAAATTGACTTCGGACTTACTGAGCAAGAGATTGTCGGAGGTGAGGTCACTACAACAAAGGCAAACTGCATCTCAGAGGACGGGTTAATTAAACAATCGGCTAACTTTCAAGAGCAAGTTGAGGCTATGAGATATATCGATGATGACGGTGATGAAGATGTAAACGGTTATGAAGAAGAAAGACTGTCAAATACCAACGATAATTTTTCTTTGGATGAAAGCATGTTTGGTGGAGGCGCAGTTCAAAATCAAAACACAAATGCTAATCAAAACACAAACGCTAATCAAAACACGAATAATAATCAATATACAGTACCATCAGGAAAAAAACAAGGCAATCCAGTTGTTAGAGTTAAATTCAGAGTCGAATCTGAAGGCAGAAATAAAATAGAAGTTAAAAGCAAAATTAAAGGTTATTTATCCAAGTTCAAAAACTTTGCCAGCAGAAAATTTGATCAGTTCAAGGTAACAGTAAAAAAAGCCCTTAGTTCTTTTAGTGAAAAATTAAAGAGAGTCGATGCTTTTGTTAAAAAGGTTTTCCAACATCCTTTGGCTTTAGCAGGAATTGATTTGTTCCTTTGTGCCTTGCCTGATTTAGTAAGTCTTGGATTCACTATTGCTAAGGTGGCTTTATGCTTTACTACTGGGTTTTCAGCAATTAATTTAATAATAGGAGTACCAAAAATAGTAAAAATCTTCATAAATGCAATTAAAAGTTTGAGAAAAGCCTATGTAACAGATGCTTCAACCCAAAAAGGAAAAATAGAGAAATTCCTTCATTACGGTGAAGCCACAGGTGGGTTCATATTAGCTATCGTATTCACAACCTTGAAAATTGTAGGACTTACTAAGAAATAAAACACAATAAAAATAATAAAAAGGATATATAACTATTTATTTATTATTTAATATTAACCTAAACAAAAATGAATGGTATTATTACTTATTAAAAGTAACAGATGATTTAGATCCGCATATGATTGACAAAAAAGGTAAAAAAGACGAAGATAATATTGTTATCAGTAATAATAAAGAGAAATTAAATAATTTACCAATAAGATCTTACTTGGACCAAACTGTCACTCCAATACTACTGCAAGGCATGGCTGAGTTATCAAAGGAGAGACCCAGTAACCCAATTGAATTCTTAGGGAATTATTTGCTTAAGCACGCAAATGAGACTAGTAATAAATAACATAAATAATAAATAAATAAATCTGATTTGTTATTAATTCGTAACTAACAATACTAAAATACAGATTTAAAACCTTTAAGAAGTAAGTTCAAGAACCAACAATAAGTACAAAATCAACATTATAACCCACCTTATAAGTCTCAAAGATTTCTTATAAGGAATTACGTAATAAAACCTCAATTGCTACTTTTCTTACTGCACTGATGTGATTAATAATTAAATATTAAAAAAATATAAATAAAATGAAGATTTTAGTGGTCTTATTCTTAGTAAGTTTAACAACATACAATCTCAAATCTGTAGAATCAAATAATAATGAATTAACTAATGAAATTAAAAAGGCAGCTGAAAGCACAAATATGAGCGAAAAAGACATCGGGACTCTGTGGAAACAGCTATTTTCCATTCCTCGAACTACAGCTTGCAGGAAACAATTGATGAAAGCAAAAATCAGACAAATGCTCTTAAGCCAATACGGATTCGGTACTGACGTTGACAAAGCCGATTCGAAATTTTGGTGGGTGAAGCAATGGGGTTACGGTCCTTCTGCATATTTACTAGATTTCATGGATCCCGTATTTCAACAAGCATTAGTCAAAAACTTCAAAACCATATACTCAGCAGTCCAAAAACTAAATATGCTCGACACAAAAGACTATCAAGATCCATTTGATAGAAAAAAGCTTCTTCAATCAAAAATTCCCAGTTTCCAGAAAATGGCCAAAAACAAAATTAACAAAGCTGTTTACGAAGTTAGCGCTAATGCGAACCAAATAAACCTTGCTTTCCAGAAATTTAAATGGTTCAAGCAGCCAGGCTCTAATGACCCAGCAGGAGATTTCGTAAGCAAATATGATATGGATGAGGATGGAAGACTCAACGCTAGAGAATTAATATTGGGACTGATTTGGAACCAAAGAACTGCTGTTATTACAAAAAAAAGAAGTTGCATTAACTGCTTAGAAAACCTTTCAAAAAAACTCGACGCCTTGTTCGTTTTCCTAGACTGCACAAATAAAGGCTACCTTACAGCAGAAGAACTTTGGAATAATTTACCTAAACTAAGCAGAGGAAACAGAAAATGGAATGTTTTCGCTATTGAAAATTCAGATAACATTAGAACAAATGCAATTAACGACTTCATTTTGAAAAACGGCAAAGCAGTAGAAGGCGGATTAACAAAGGAAGAGTTTAGAAATGGAATGCTTTTGGGTTTCTGGGATAGGCAAACTGCTGAAATGGGAATTGTAGAAGATGACTCAAGAAATTTAAAGGAATTAAGATGGAATGAGAATGGAATGAATGATACTGTTGCCTTTTTGTACTATAAAGAGAAGTTACTTGCAGAAATGATAGCCGAAAGTCAAGGGAATCATAAAAGCAAATAATAATATAACCCTTATTAAGAAACTAATACTAATATAATAGATTTGGCTCACTTTCCTAATAAAAATAATAATAATGTTATTGTATTAGAGCTGCTATCTGCTCTCATTGGTGATATTACAATTTTTAATTAATTATTGCTAAATAACAAAATGAAGATTGATAAAACAACTACTAAATGGATAATGATAGTAACAGTCTTTATTCTAGTATCAATGAATAACGTAGAGTGCAGAAAAAAAACTCACAGTAGGAGAAGAAACCATGAGAATAAGATCAATAAGAATAATGCGCCTAAGTACCAAATGTCGATAATGCCTAATATTATAAACCAATTGTTTAAGAAAATCATTGGGGGAAACGTGGACCAGGGTAAAACCAAGCCATTAGATTCCGTTACAAGCGATTGCTTAGATAAGTTACTAGCTCATAATGTAAATGAAGCACAGAAAACAACCCTGTGGAGCACAATTGGGAATTTCTATGCAGATAACAATAAAATATTATCAACTAAACCCTTTACTGCCTTCTTAGACGGAACTAACTTAGAAGTTGAAGTCAAAAAGGAAGGAGAAGATTCCAAAGAAAAAGTAAACTGCAAAGATAAATTAAATCCTTTATTAACTGGTAAAAACATCTCAGATCCAAATTTTCAAGGAAGTCTTCGCTCCTTTATTAAGAATCAACTTGGAGAGCAAACAACTGCTGCTCAAAATACAATAAATGCTAAGATGAACAAATACGCTACTTCTTCGACATCGACTTACAGAGGAAGAGAAATAGTTGATGGAGCCATTTATAGGAAATTGAACCAAGGCGGAAAAAGACGAAGAAAATTATTTAAAAGGAGAAAAATGATTAAAAGGAGAAAAATGATTAAAAAGAGATTTAGAAGAAAAATATAAACCAAATCTTAATAACTAAGGAATAATTTACAATAAAAGAATAATAAGTTATTTTGAAATATTTGAATAAAAAATAACTTAATTTAGTGTTTCTTGGTTTCTTAAAAAAATTATTGTGTTTTGCCCTTTATATTAATTAATTAAGAAGGACAATGGTTGAATATAATAAGATAGTTAGCAAATTATTTTTGATAAGTTTGGTTCTTTTTTCGTATTCTAATAATTTAAGCCTAAAGAACCAAAATGAACAAGAACCAATAGGGCTTGTAAGTATATTCCGTCACGGAAAAAGAGAGGCTTTAATTGAATATTCAGCAACAAATAAAAAGTTCATAAAATCTAAAGGCCAACTCACAAATGATGGAATCGAAAACTCATTTAAGAAAGGAAAGGAATTTTGCAGTAATTACTACAAAATTTGCCTTAACTTTAAAGATTTTATAGTTTATTCAGCCAACAGGAAGAGATGCTTGGTTACTGCGGCGGAAAGAATGTTAGGAATGCTCGAATACTTGAAAAGCAATAATGAAAGTATCGTTCCGATTAACGACCTTGAAGACTTAACATCCAACAAGGAAATGTTTCAAAACACTGATAAATCAAGCGACTTATTCAAA
>DAIQBE010000117.1:0-8304 GCA_036781325.1 Leadbetterella sp.
AGCCAAACCAAATTTTGGAATCGTAATTTTGTGATTTACCAAACCTTCAATTTCGGGACTTATGCCATGAGATTCACTGCCAATTATTAAATATGCAGGTTTTTCAATATCAATTTGATGAATATTTTCTCCATCTAAAAAAGCTCCATACGATTTAATGTTTTTATCTATCAATACTTCTTTTAATTCTTTATAAATTATATTTATCCGGCAAAATGAACCCATGGTTGCAGAGATAACTTTTGGATTATAAAATTCTACTGTATTTTTTGAACATATTATGGTTTTTATGCCATACCAATCAGCTAGCCTAATTATTGTTCCAAGATTTCCTGGGTCATTTATTCCATCTAACAACAATGTTAAATCATTTTTCGTTGGGATATATTCAGTTTCTGTTTTTTGATGGACAACTGCCACACCAATTGAATTGGTTTTTAAAGTGGAAATAGCATTAATTTCAGCGTTGGAGCAAACAATTGTATTTTTAAAATTGGTTATTTTGTTTTTTAATGATTCAGTACAAAAAATTGAAACAATTTCAAATTCAGAATTTAATAATTCAAGGATACCTTTTTCTCCTTCTACAAGAAATTGTTTAAATTCTGTTCTGTATTTTTTATTATGTAGAGATTGAACGTATTTTTGTTGTTGTTTAGATATCATTATAAAATTTCAAAATATATTTTGATTAATAACCTCAAATTTTTTTTAGTAGTTCTATTTATAGGGCAAATTTTGTTTTCTTGTAAAAATAATGTTTCAACTGTAAATAATCAGTATATATTATGGAAAAACGTATTTAAAGGAAATCAAAAAGTTCTAGATGAAGAATTAAGATTAATAATTCCATTTTCGCAAAAAGAAAATTCTAAGCCTTTTGAGTTACCTATAACTCCGCGTGTTTGGTGGTATAATTTCGGTTTAAATAATTTTAGTTTAATTAAGAACCAAAGAAAACTTGCAAAATCTTTTGAGATTTTAACTGCGGAAAAAGCCAAACCAAACCCTTCACCAAGAAAAATTCAGAAAAGAGAAAAACGAATTGATAGAATTCAAGAAAATGCTTCTGAAGGAGTTGGCTGGTTTTGGAGGAATATTGGAGAAAAAGAGGTGTTGTTCTCTGCTAATATTGTAGAAGAAACTGCAGGAAAAATCAAAAAATATTTATATGATATTGGTTACAGAGATGCTATTGTATTATATAAAATAGATACTTTAGCGTTAACAAACAAGGTAAAAGTAAATTATTTAATACAAGAAGGTATAGGATATACAATTGATTCAATTCAATACATTGTTAAGAATGTAATGATAGACAGTATTATTAATGCAAATAGAAGTTCTTCTTTAATTTATAAGGGTAATTTGTTTGATACTAGAAAAGTGGATGAGGAGAAAATAAGAATAGAACAACTTTTGAAAAATAATGGGTATTATAATTTTAATAATAAATACATATTACATGGAGCCACAAATAAAGAAGGTGATGAAGCACTTTTTAAAACAGAAAAAAGAGGAATTATAAGATTTGAAATATTAGATCCTGAAAACAATAAGCATGAACAATTTACAATAGAAGAGGTAGTTTTTAAGGCTTTTGATCCTAATAGCTCAAAAAATATAACCAAACCAGATACAATTATATTCAACGATGTAAAATTTATTAGAATAGACAAGGGAATACCGCTAGATTTAATAAGTGAAAGAATTTTAACTAAGCCCTACACAAATTATAGACTTAAAGATATAATGGAAACGCAAAGGCAAATAGGCATGTTTAATCAATTTGCTTTTACAAGTACTCAAATTAGAACTATTGGAAAGAATCAGCTTGGCGTAGAATACTTTGCACCGCTTTTAGAAAAGTATACATTTGGTATAAGCCCAGGAATAAACAATATTTACAATGATGGAACCACTTTTTTTGGTTTCGGCGTTCCAGTTTCTCTAATTGCTAGAAATAGATTTCATAAATTAGAAACCATCGAAGCTGCAATGAGGGCTTCTTACGAAGGGCAACCCTCACCTATAAATAGTTCAAGTAAACCCAATATAAGAGGTAGTCTAGAATTAGGAATAAATTTAAACGTCACGCTTCCATCCAATCGTTTTTTAGGTAAAAGTTTCAATCAATTAAGTTTAAAAAATCCTAGAACTATTCTTGGTCTTGGGTATAATTATTCAGAGCCGTTTTGGGGTAAAAGGTTGAATTTTAGATTAAATACCAATTATTCAATTCAATTACATAAAAACGCATTTATTTATTTGTCCTTGCTAGATGCTAATCTTATAAATACATCTTATTCCAATAATAAATCGGGCAGAGATTTTTATAATGGTTTGTTAGAACTTCAGCAACAAGGTAATAACTTAAAAGTAACTTTTGACCCTCAATTTGTTTCTAGTTTGAATGCAAACTATGTTCTAAATAATCAAAACCCAAGTAAACCCTTTTCAAACTCAAAGTTTTTTAGGCTATTCCTAGAGTCCGGAGGAACAGTTCTGAATTTTTTAGAAAATAAAGATAGGTTAGGTATTATAGAAAAAATATTTCCCTTAAATCAACCAGAAAATTCGTTAGACAGCGTAAGGGCATATTTTAGATTTTTGAAAATAAATGCTGACTATAGAAGAAATATTAATATTACTCAAAAAAGTAGCTATGCATATCGAGTAAATTTAGGAGTAACAAATCCCTACGGGGCAAATAGATCATTACCTTTTGAAAAGAATTTTTTTATTGGTGGAAGTAACAGTGTGCGAGCATGGGCACCAAGAACCTTAGGTACGGGGTCTTCTCCTTCTGATACTACTTTATCTGGAAACACAATTCCTCAACCAGGAGATATCTTATTTGAAACAAGTCTTGAATATAGATTAAAAGTAATTAGGTTTGCTGGAGATATCCAAATTGCTGGCTTTATAGATGCAGGAAACATTTGGAAATGGCATCCCAATCCAGCACCTAATAAAATTGATAAAGCCAATTTTGATCTCCAAAGATTTTACAAAGAAATTGCTGTTGGAACTGGTTTTGGAATTCGCTGGGACTTATCCTATTTCCTATTTAGATTCGATTGGGGTATTAAAGTAGTTGATCCTAGCCGTACAATAGGTCAAAGGTTTGTTTTAGACGAATTTACATTAAGAAGAAACCAAATATACGGACTCAATTGGAATTTTGGAATAGGGTATCCGTTTTAAATCAGTACTCTTAATTTAATCTGCTTTTAATTACTGACATATTGTCATATTTATTACCTTTGTAAAATTTTTTATTTAAAACAAACTATGTCGTTAGTAGTGAGCCCAAGGGATGTAAACGTTGACAAAGCAGAATTGGATATTGCTAGAATTGTTGAGAATTTTGAGGTGCCGGGAACTAAGAAGCTGTATTTAGAAAGTTACGGTTGCCAAATGAACTTCGCGGATAGTGAAGTTGTAGCCTCAATTTTAAGAAAAAGTGGATATTCTACCACTAAAATATTGGCTGAAGCTGATTTGGTTTTAATTAATACCTGCGCGATAAGAGAAAATGCAGAACAAAAGGTAAGGTCTAGGCTAAAAGTAATAAATGCTTCAAAAAAAGATAATCCAAAACTTAAAATTGGTGTTTTAGGCTGCATGGCAGAACGATTAAAACAACAATTTTTAGAAGAAGAAAAAATGGTAGATTTAGTGGTAGGCCCAGATGCTTACCGCGATTTGCCCAATTTATTGGAAGAAGTGGAGGCTGGTTATAAAGCTGTAAATGTTTTTCTTTCAAGGGAAGAAACTTATGCAGATGTAGCACCTGTAAGACTCGATTCAAACGGTGTTTCAGCATTTATTTCTATAATGAGAGGATGCGACAATATGTGTAGTTTTTGCGTTGTTCCTTATACCCGTGGAAGAGAAAGAAGCAGAGATGCTCACTCAATAGTAAATGAAGCAACCGATTTATTTAAATCAGGATATAAAGAAGTAACTCTTTTAGGCCAAAATGTAGATTCTTATAAGTGGGAAAAGAATGAAGAGAAAGTGAATTTCGCCAATTTATTAGAAAAAGTAGCTTTAATTCATCCAGATTTAAGAGTTAGGTTTTCCACTTCACATCCTAAAGATATTACGGATGAAGTTTTACTAACTATAAAAAAATATGAAAACATCTGTAATTATATTCATTTACCTGCACAAAGTGGAAGCTCAAAAATTTTGGCTTTAATGAATAGAACATACGATAGAGAATGGTATATAGGAAGAATTAAAAGTATTAGAAATATACTCGGTGAAGATTGTGGCATTTCTCAAGATATGATTGCTGGTTTTTGTCAAGAAACAGAAGAGGATCATCAAGAAACATTAAGTTTAATGGACGAAGTAGTTTTTGATTATGGCTATATGTTTTATTATTCGGAAAGACCTGGTACTCCAGCAGCCAAAAAACTAGTAGATGATGTACCCTTAGAGGTTAAGAAAAGAAGACTTAACGAAATAATTGAAAAACAAAGAGAACATTCTAAAATTAAAAATGAAGCCTCTGTTGGTAAATTATTTAAGGTTTTAATTGAAGGGGAATCTAGAAAATCAAGTTTAGATTTTTCTGGAAGAAATGACCAAAATAAAATGATTGTTTTTCCTAGAAAAAATGCTTCCAAGGGTGATTATGTTAGTGTTTTTGTAAATTCATGTACTGGAGGAACTTTAATTGGAGAAATAGTAGGTTAATCTACTTAAAATAATAGAATGAATAATAATTCAGAATTACAAAGTGTTAAAAATAGGTTTGGAGTGATAGGGAATGCACCGTCTTTAAATTATGCATTGAATATTGCTATCCAAGTGGCTCCAACAGATTTAACAGTTTTAATAAATGGAGAAAGTGGTAGCGGAAAAGAATCTTTTTCAAAAATTATTCATGGGCTTAGTGGAAGAAAATTAGGGCCATTTATAGCAATAAATTGCGGGGCGATACCAGAAGGAACTATTGATTCAGAATTATTTGGTCATATTAAAGGCTCATTTACTGGGGCAATTGATGATAGAAAAGGATATTTTGAAACTACTAATGGAGGAACCATTTTTTTAGATGAAATAGCAGAAATGCCTTTAGGAACCCAAGCTAGATTGCTTAGAGTTTTAGAAAATGGAGAATATATTCCTGTTGGGTCTTCAAAAGTTAAGAGTACAAATGTTAGAGTGGTGGCAGCTACAAATGTAAATCTTCAAAATGCGATTGAAAAAGGAGAATTTAGGGAAGATCTTTATTACAGATTAAATACGGTTCCTATTATAGTTCCGCCTTTACGGGAACGAGGCTTTGATATTGAATTGCTTTTTATAAAATTCACAAGCGATTTTGCTGAAAAAAACAAAATCATACCAGTAGATCTTACGGAAGAAGCTAAAGTTTTATTAAGGGCTTTTCGATTTCCTGGAAATATTAGGCAACTAAAAAACATTGCCGAACAAGTTACTATTTTAGAACAAGAAAGAGTTATTAATGCTCAAACGTTTGAAAAATACTTGCCAAAAAGTCAATCTTCAGGTCTTCCCGCACTATTAAATCATAGTGACATGAGTGCTTTTAAAGATTTTTCTGAAAGAGAAATCTTATATAAAGTACTTTTTGATATGAAAAAAGATGTTTCTGAATTAAAGAAATTGGTATATAGCATTATGTCTGGTGGCAATGTTCCAAATAATAATTCTTCGATTGTAAACACGGAATTTTTTAAAGAGATAATTGAAGAACCTAATGCAATAAATATTACAGCTCAGATAAAGCCTAAAGAAGAGCCAATATATCCCGTTTTTAACCAACCATTGACAGAAAATCTGCTAAAAATTGATAATTTTCAGAAGTCAAGAGAAAATATTGAAGACATTTCGCATGAGACACAGGAAGAGTCACTCTCTTTAGAAAGGAATGAAAAAGAGATGATTATCAAGGCATTAAGAAAAAATAACTTTAAAAGGAAATACGCTGCTCAAATACTCGGAATCTCTGAAAGAACGTTATATAGAAAAATAAAACAATATGACATCGAAGATGAATTTTAAGTTCTACTTTAAGATTTTTATTTTATTTCTTTTCTTTCCATTTTTGATATTAAGTTGTAAGATTTATTCGTTTACTGGAACAACACTCGATAAAGAAATTAAAACTTTTTCTATACAAAATTTCACTTTGTCAACTGCCGGTGGACCCCAAAATATGAGTTATTCTTTTAATGAAAAGTTAAAGGAATATTATCAAAGAAATACAGATTTGAAATTTAAGCCTCAAGATGGAGATTTGCATTTAGAGGGAACAATTGTAACCTACGAATTAACTCCAATTTCGGCAACAGCGAGTGACAAAGCCGCGGTAAATAGACTTACAATTGGAGTGGAGGTAAGATTTGTAAATAGACTTAACGAAGAATTGAATTTTGAAAAACAATTCACTTTTTATCAAGATTTTTCACAAGAAAAGTCACTTTCTCAAGTTGAACCTGTGTTGGTGCCAAAAATTCTAGAGCAGTTGGTATTAAACATATTTAATGAAACTGCTGCTACTTGGTAAATGAAAACAGTTGAAGTTTTATCTAAAATTATTGAAAGATTCCCTCAAAATGATGAGAAAGATTTTCATTTTTTAATCGATTTATCTTCTAAATATCCAGATTTTAGAATTATTAATTTAATGATTCTAAATTTTCCAGTTGACTTATTCAATGTAGAACAATGGAACAAAGCGGAGCTATATGCTAAAAATAATAATGAGATTATTGAAAATTATTTTCCTAAGATGGTAGAATTCAAACAAACCATTCAAGTTTCAACAAAAAAAAATAATAAAACTCAACTATTGGAAAGACAGAAGGAATTAATTATTAAATATTTAAATCGATAAATTCTTAATTTTTATTAGATTTATAAAACTAGTTACTTTTAAATTTATCTATGAATTATTTTTGTTTATTTCTCAACAATTATACTATTTTCCCCCATTCTAGAATAATTTTTTAATGAGTTTTTTGGGTTTAACTATAAAACCACATATTTTTTTTAAACCACATTGAATTCTAAAATTATATAATTACCTTTGCAGTTCTTTTTTGAAAAACAATAATTTGCTTTTAGTATTATGTTAGTAACAACTATTCTTGTATTGATGATTCTGGTGGCTATTCTATTAATAATTGTAATATTGGTTCAAAACCCTAAAGGTGGTGGTCTTTCTTCCGAGTTTGGGGGAGGATCAAGCCAAATGTTTGGAGTTCAAAAAACAGGAGATATATTAGAACAGTTGACGTGGGGATTTTTCGCTTTTTTAATCGTTGCTGCCTTAGGTACTGGTATTCTTTCAAAATTAAGTGGAAGTTCAGTTACTAATGATTCTGATGTTAACGTAGAAAGATCTACTACAGCACCGAGTTTACCAGCTCCAAGTACTCCTGTACCAACGGCACCTTCAGCGGCACCTACTGGACAACCAGCAATCCCTGCAAAATAAAAATAATTAAATTTGGCTCTTTTAAGATATCCATTTGGATATCTTTTTTTTTGCACTTTCATTTGTAAATCCTTATTTTTAAAATGTTTTTACAAAGAGTAGAATTTAAAAGTTAACTTAGATAAAATAGAGATATTAAATGAGCAATTCTGATATAGCGGAAATAATTGAACTTACTGGAAAGCTTTTGGATTTGCACGATTTGGAGGAAATGAGATCAAAAATCTATCTTTCAAGTGTTTTTAATTTAGAAAGAATAGAAGAACCATTGTCTGAAATGACAGAAAATGAGCTAATGGGTATCAGAGGAATCGGTAAGCTAATGGCTAAAAATATTGTTGAAATTGTCAAAACTCAAACTTTAGCAGAGCTCCAAAATCTTATTTCTTTAACACCAGAGGGAGTTTTTGGCCTTTTTAAAGTAAAAGGACTTGGAGTTAAGAAAATAAAAATACTATGGAAAGAACTTGGAATCGACAATATTAATGATTTGAAGATTGCTTGCCAAAATGATAAAATAAAAGGCACAAAAGGTTTTGGTGGTAAAACTCAAGATTCAATTTTAGAATCACTTGCCTTTCTTCAAGCACAACAAGGTAAATTAAGAATGAATATTGCTGAAGATTTAAGCAATCAAATAATAGAAAGTATTAAGTTTTATTATTCAGAGGTTTTCGCAGTTGGTCAAGTAATTAGAAAATGTGAGGTTGTTGATTTGCTTCAATTTATTATAATAAAAGATGGATTTGGAAGTATTAAATTGCCAGAAGGTATTTTTGAGCATGATTTAAAAAATTCTTCCCCAAGTGTATGGAGAGGTT
>DAIQBE010000118.1:0-8238 GCA_036781325.1 Leadbetterella sp.
ATGTGTGATGGAGGAGATACCCCTGGTTTTAGACCCCATTCTGCAAGATTTTCTCCTTGGGCATTTCCAGGAGCAGAAAAATTCCAAACGGAGTTTGCCACTAAATCAGGAAGTGAGGGTCACTTTGACACGCCAGACCAATGGCTTACACGCTTGAAGACTGATATTGTTGTAGCATTTTTTGGATATAGTGAATCTTTTGAAGGAGCGGCAGGCTTGTTAAATTATAAAGCCGAATTAGAGGCATTTATAAAACATACTAAAAGTCAGAATTATAATGGAGTAAATGCCCCTCAATTAGCCTTGGTTTCGCCTATTGCTTTTGAAGATTTATCTGCAAATAGAGATTTACCTAATGGCAAAAAAGAAAATGCTAACATTTTACTTTATACTTTAGCCATGAAAGAAGTGGCAAAAAAGAATAATATCTTATTTTTAGATGCTTACACTTCTTCAGTTAAGTGGTACAATGAAACCAAAGAACCTTTAACTATCGATGGCTTGCAGCTAAACAACGAGGGCTATAAAAAGTTTTCCTTGTTATTAGCCAATGAACTTTTTGGTAAAGTATCTACTAAAAATGAAAGTTATAGGCCACTATTGGAAGAAATGGTTAAAGAACGAAATTGGATGTGGCATAATGACTATAAGATTCCCAACGGAGTGCATGTTTATGGAAGAAGGTATAATCCATTTGGAGTAGAAAATTATCCTGCCGAAATAGAGAAAATACGACAAATGACAGATATTCGTGACAAGGCTGTTTGGATGGCGGCTACAAAAGGTGTAAAAATGGATATTGCTGAAGCGGATAAAAAAACAAGAGAATTGACCAAAACCACCACCAATTTTAATCCTGACCAAAATGGAAGTCTGAAATATTTGTATGGCGAAGAAGCTTTGAATGCCATAAAAGTTGCTCCTGGGTACAAAATAGAGTTGTTTGCTTCTGAAACTGAATTCCCCGACTTAGCAAAGCCAGTTCAGATGACTTTTGATAACAAGGGTCGCCTTTGGGTGGTTTGCATGCCTAGTTATCCTCATTATAAGCCTGGAGACCCCAAGCCCAATGATAAAGTTTTGATATTGGAAGATACAAATAATGACGGCAAAGCGGATAAACAAACGATTTTTTTGGATGGATTGCATGTACCTGTGGGTATGGAAATTACGCACGATGGTGTGATAATTTCACAAGGCACCAACTTAATGTTATATAAAGATACTGATAACGATGACCACGCAGACTACTCTGAAATTCTTTTAAGCGGGTTTGACGACCACGATACGCATCATGAAATTTCAGCTTTTGTTGCAGATGAATCTGGGGCTATTTACATGGGCGAAGGGGTATTTTTACATACAAATGTAGAAACACCTTATGGCACCGTCAGAGCCACTAATGGTGGTTTTTATAGGTATAATTACCAAAGGAGACATTTAGAACGTACAGCTCAACTGGCAATTCCTAATCCTTGGGGTATAGCTTTTGACAAATGGGGACAAAATTTCTTTGCAGAAACCTCAGGTCCAGATGTGCGATGGATGATGCCAGGATCTAACTTAAATCGGTATGGAGAATCTAATCATAAATCCGATAATTTAATTGAATCTGCACATCGAGTTAGGCCTACTTCAGGTTTAGAGTTTGTTTCAAGCCGGCATTTTCCAGATAATGTGCAAGGAGATATGCTGATAAATAACACTATTGGCTTTTTGGGTATGAAACAACATATAGTTGAAGACGATGGGACTGGCTACAAAAGCAAGCATCGTATGGATTTAGTGGTGGGAGAAGACAGGAATTTTAGGCCAGTTGATATGGAATTTGCTCCAGATGGTTCCTTATATGTTATAGATTGGCATAATATTCTAATTGGACACATGCAACATAATGCACGTGACCCTTTAAGAGACCATGAGCATGGACGAGTGTATAGAATTACCTATCCAGCCAAACCTTTGGTGGTTCCTGCTAAAGTATATGGTGCAAGTATAGAAGAACTTTTAGAGAATCTTAAACTTCCTGAATACCGTACCAGATATAGAGTAAAGAGGGAATTAAGAGGCAGAAATGCATCGGAAGTACTACCAAAAATAACAAAGTGGGTAGCCAATCTAGACAAAAATGATCCCCAATATGAGCATAATGTGTTAGAGGCACTTTGGGTAAGCTGGGGTTTAAATAAAGTTGACCAAAAATTGTTGAGACAATTACTTAAAGCTAAAGATTTTCATGTAAGAGCTGCGGCAGTGCGTGTTTTGAGATACACGGGTCATCAGGTGCTTGACCAAGCCAACTTACTAAAAGAAGCTGTGAAAGACGAAAACGGGAGAGTTCGTCTTGAAGCCATTGTGGCCTCGTCATGGATAGGTAAAGAAAAAGGATTGCCCATTTTAGCAGAAGCTAAAAAAATGCCTTTGGATAAATGGATGCAGAAACCTTATGATATTTCTTTGGCACATTTGAGCGGTAAAGGAGTAAGTAAAATAAAAGAAGAATACAGTACCACAACTATTAAAGGTAAAGACTTAGCGCTATTTACAAAAGGAAGGGAAATATTCTCACGTGATGGGTATTGTATCACTTGTCATCAGCCGGATGGAAAAGGGTTGCCAGCCTCAGGTTTTCCCCCCTTAGCAGGTACAAAATGGGTAACTGGCAATGAAGATCGACTTATTAAAGTAGTTTTAAAGGGGATGATGGGTGCTCTAGAAGTTAATGGAACAAAATATGCGGGACAAGTTCCAATGACCCCTTATGGAGGACTATTAAATGATAGAGAAATAGCATCAGTATTAACTTATGTTAGGAATTCTTTTGGAAATAAAGCTTCCGTGATTCAACCTGAAAAAGTGAAACAAGTAAGGGCTTCTATTGTTGGTAAAAAAGATTTTTATAATTCATCTAAATTATTGATAGAACACCCAATGGAGAACTAATTATTGGGCTTATATTTGTAAAATATTTTGTTTTATATGTTAAAGTTTTCCATTTTCCTTATTTTTTTATTTATGATTTCATGTGAATCGGATAGTAATCTTTCTGCTAAAGAAGAAGCAGATATAGAATCTTACATTAGTAAAAACAAATTAGTAATTACTGAGAAAACCCCGTCTGGATTGCGTTTTATTAGAACATTGGCAAATGCCAATGGTGCAGTTTTAAAAACTGGGCAATATGTAACTGTAAAATATGCAGGAAGATTGTTGTCTGACAAACAGTTTGACGCAGGTACTTTTCCTTTCAATTTAGGTGTTGGACAAGTAGTAGCAGGTTTTGATGAAGGTATTGCAAAATTGAAAGTTGGAGAAAAAGGAACGCTCATTTTCCCTTCTTCACTTGGATATGGCTCTCAAGGAGCGGGTGGTGATATAAAAGGCAATACGCCGCTTATTTTTGAAATAGAGGTTTTATCTGCTAGATAAGAGAAATTTTTCACAGAAGATGGGTTCAACAATTTTTGTTGAGCCCATTTTTTTATAAACATAAAGTAGAATTTTTAGAATATATAATCTTTTAAGCGTTTTTTGTTTCCTCATAAAGGCTTAGCATTTTTTCGTTAAGTAACTCAGCGTCAAATTTTTTGAAGTGCTTTATGCCATTTTTTATTAAACTATCTTTTAAATTTTGGTTATCTAAGGCCTTGTTAATTGTATTTGTAATTTCTTGTATATTCAATGGATCTACATAAATGGCTCCATCTCCTCCAGCCTCTTCTAAACAAGAGCCTCTTGCTGCAATTACAGGCTTTTCGCTGGCCAATGCTTCTAAGATTGGTATTCCAAAACCTTCGTAAAGTGAAATATAAATAAATAGTTCGGATGCTTGGTAAATGGCTGGTAAGTCTTCATGTGTAACATTTCCTAATATTTTTACATTTTGGATGTTTTCTTTTCTAATTAACGATTCTAGTTGCATTTTGTATTTTTCCCCTTTTCCTATTAAAACCAAATCATAGTCTTTTCGGGCTATTTTTGAAAATGCTTTAATAATGGATATCTGGTTTTTTCTTGGCTCTAATGTACCCACTGAGAGTAGAAATGGATTGCTTATCTGGTATTTTTCTAAAATTTTTTTCTGGTCTACCAATGAAATTTCTTTTTTAAAAACTTCATTACAGCTTTGGTAAATAACCTCGATTTTGTTTTCAGGTATTTTATAGAAATGTATAATATCTGCTTTTGTTTTTTCGCTTACGGCGATAATTTTATCTGCTTTTTTACAAGCATACTTAAATTTAAGGTTATAGATGTGACGATCAAAAAAAGCATAATAAGTTGGATATTTTAAAAATATTAGATCATGTATGGTAACTATGGTTTTGATTTTTCCCCAATTTGTAAAAATTGGAATTTCGTTGCTTAAGCCATGAAAAATGTCTAATTTCTGATTTTCGATATCTTTTTTTATAAAATATATTCTCCATAATCCTAGAAAAATAGACTTTTTAGGTATCACAATTTTATCGAAGGGAAAGGTTTCAAAAAAACCTTTTTTTATTTTAGGTGTAAAAGCTATAATTTCTAATTTTTCGGAAGAAATTTTTAGAATATTTTCAATCACAAATCTACTATAGTTTCCTAACCCAGTTTTATTACAAAAAGCCCTTTTAGCATCGTATCCTATTTTCATTGAAAGTAATTTTTACAAAAGTATCTTATTTGTTTTCATCTTCAAAAAATATATTTTCATCTGCTAAATTGTATTTTTGAAACTAATTTTTAACTTGCACTGATTTTTGATGGGATTCCCAAAAATGTAAAAATTTTGACAAAATTATGGTTAAAGAAAAGTCATTAAACGAGTTGCCTTTAATGGAGCCTGGAGAAGGCATTGTGCTCTTTCATCCTAATATTCCTAAAAATGCTGAAAGGTATATTTCTGATGTTCTAAAATCGAGATGGATTGGTCAGGGCCCTAAAGTGGAGGAGTTTGAGTCAATGTTTGAAAATAAATTTACGAACCCCTGTAGGAGTTTAGCAGTTGGCTCTGGCACTGATGCTTTGCATTTATCCTATTTATTAGCCGATATTAAAGAAGGAGACGAAGTTATTGTTCCTGTTTTTACCTGTACTGCCACAAACATACCATTGCTCTACATCGGAGCAAAAATTGTTTTTTGTGATATAGATCAGAATCTAAACATAGCAGCAGACGCTATTGAAGAGTTAATAACCGAAAAGACAAAAGCAATAGTTTGCGTTCATTATGGTGGATTGCCTTGTGACATGGACAAAATTTGGGATTTAGCAAATAGGCATAATTTAAAGGTTATTGAAGATAATGCCCATGCATTAGGGGCTACTTATAAAGGAGAAATTATAGGTAGTCAAAGTGATTTTTCTATGTTTTCTTTTCAGGCTATCAAACATATAACGACAGGAGATGGTGGTATGTTAACCATTAAAGACCATAGTTTGGTTGAGAAAGCAAAAAGGCTGCGTTGGTTTGGAATTGATAGACTTAAAAAGCAAAAAGGAATTTGGGATAATGACATCAATGAAATTGGTTATAAATACCAGATGACAGATTTGTCTGCAGCAATGGGAATTGCCTCCATGGAAGAATTTGATGAGCATCTTATGCATCGGCAAAAGCTTTATAAATTGTATTGCAATTTGCTAAAAAATGCGGACGGAATACGTGTAATTGGGGATGAGTATGAAGATAGAGTGCATGCCGCATGGCTTTTAACCGCCGAAGTAGATAAGAGAGAAGATTTCATGAAACATCTTCGAGAATACAATATTGAGTCTTCGCAAGTACATTATAGAAATGATCGGTATTCTATATTTGGAGGAAGAGAAGAAGGAAAATTCAAGAAAATGGATGAAATGGAGGAGAGATATA
The DNA here is from genome assembly GCA_036781325.1 of Leadbetterella sp. GTDB lineage: Bacteria > Bacteroidota > Bacteroidia > Cytophagales > Spirosomataceae > Leadbetterella. Next base: position 5,855 of record DAIQBE010000118.1, read on the forward strand.
TTGTTTTGCCCCTTCATGCTAAAGTGACCGAAGCCGATGTAAAGTACATTGCGGATGTAATTAAATTGGGTTGGTGAAAATAATTTTATTCGATGATTTATACAATTCATAAAGTGAAACTGGACTTTGATCCAGTTTTTTCTATTTTGATACCTACATGGAATAACCTCGATTATTTAAAATGTGTAGTGTCAAGTATTCGAAAAAACAGCCAATATAGACATCAGATTTTGGTACATATCAATCAAGGTTTGGATGGTACCGAAGAATGGGTTTTGGCACAAAAAGACCTTGGATATACTAAAAGTTCGGAAAACAGTGGTGTGTGCTATGGGTTTAATGCCGTTTCGCATTTGGTTGAGTCAGAATATACCGTTCTGATAGACGATGACTTGTATTTATGCCCAGATTGGGATGAAATACTTTTAAAAGAAATAAAAAAAATGAAAGACGAAAAATGGTGCATTAGTGGCACCATGATAGAGCCTTTCGACAAGAAAATCCCCTGCATTATTCCAAATCAAAACTTTGGACGGCATCCTTCAGAATTTGATGAAGAACGCTTTTTGAAATCATATAAGTCTTTCCCAAAATCAGACTGGACGGGTAGTCAATGGTATCCTTTGGTATTGCCGACATTTGTTTTCAGGGCCATTGGAGGTTTAAGCGTGGAGTTTTATCCAGGTATGTATTCCGACCCCGATTTTATGATAAAACTTTGGCACTATGGGGTACGATATTTTAAAGGCATTAGCGAAAGTCGTGCCTATCATTTTGGAAGTATAAGTACTGCCAGAGTTAAAAGAAACGACGGTCGAAGCAATTTTATTCTGAAATGGGGCATGAGCAGTAATACTTTTTTTAATAACTATCTTAAAATTGGGACAGATTTTACTGGACCTTCTGAGGACCCAAAGGAAGATTTTGTTCTAAATATGAAGAAAAGAATTGATCGCTGGAAAGTGAAGTTTAAAAAGAGAGCTATAGCGATTTCACTTTTTAAAAATGGCAATTAAAGGCTACTCTTGTTTTTTTAACAAAATACAGATATGTTTATGAAAAAGCACTTTAGGATTTTTGTTTAAAAGGTACTGTTCTTTTAAAGCCTTTTTCATTTCTTGAGTCTCGTTTTTTGACAGTTTTTTAAAAGTCAGATAGCCTCTTAAATAAAAATACCAACCTATTCCCAGAAAATAGATAACAGAACTGACGCTGATTTGGTTTTTATATATTTTTTCAATTTTTAAGCCCGAAAGTCCTGCCAAAGTGCGAAGCTTTTGAATGCCAATTAAAAAAATTCTTCCCATATACACCCGATGATCGTCATAGCCGATTACAGTTTTTTCATTGGGCAAAAACATATCTGCCCGCTCAGATTCCAACCACAAATTTGCAAAACGAGCAGTAATATTACTATTGTTAGGTTTTGTAATTATTACTCTTCCATCTGGTTTTAAAATTCTTGAAATTTCATCGAACAACTGCTTTTGTTCTGAAATATGATCGATAGTTTCCATCAACAAAACATAGTCTGCCACTTCATTAGAAATAGGAAATGGTTTATTTAAATCAATTTTGTGGGCAGGAATGTCTTTGTTTTGCATAAGATCGGGATATAAATCGTAGGCATCTACTTGGGCGCCCTTTTCTTTCCACAGATTGGCCACATAACCCGCCCCTGCAGAAAGGTCAATAACTTTTTTTCCTTTTACATCATTTTCTTCCAAAAATTGATGAATAAACTTAATGGCATTGGCTCTGGAGTGGGGGACGTTCATTAGAGAATTATTTGTAGAAGGTATTTTTAATCATATTCAAAATTAGTAATTAATTCCTAGGAATTAAAGGCCAAATAATTTTGGAAAATACTTATAAACCTATTCAAAATGAATATTCTATAAAAAACACCACCTATTTCAAAGGTTCTAGTATCAAGTGCATGGGTAAAGCAATATTAATGCTACTCTCATCACCAATCGCAGGTAGTCTTTTTAAAGGAATAGGGATAATTCCAGACCAAATAGGTAGATTCTTGTCTTCTTCATCATCATTAGGCATGCCTGTGCGAGTACGAGCGGAAGCCTCCGAGATTTCGAACGACAAAAGCATAGTTTTGTTGACCTCGCTTTGTTTCATTGGCCGAAGGTATTCCCAACTATTTGGCACCATTTTTTCTGTTAATTCTTTGAAAAACAAAGCTTTTTCTTCAAAATTATCATGTTTAAGGGCATTGGAGAAAAGTATTACAGAACGATAGTTGACGGAGTGATGAAAGGCAGATTTGGCAACAACTAGCGCATCGGTAAGCATAATAGAAATACATACTGGATTTCCAGATGCTATACCACCTAAAAAATGACTACCTATCGAGCCGTGTATGTAAA
>DAIQBE010000119.1:0-8230 GCA_036781325.1 Leadbetterella sp.
TTATTTAAGGCTCCGGTGGTGGTTTCATTTACTGATGAAGAGTACCTTGTAGAAATAGACAAGTCTGCCATTTTTTCAAACTACTTAGGTATAAAAAGCAAATTAGATGCCATTCCTCCGGGTTTTAAAGTCACAATAGATTTGAAAAACACTAAATTAATTGATCATTCAGTGATGGAGAATCTACATCATTATGAGCACGACTATACCCATAATGGAGGCTCAGTACAAATTATTGGTCTGGAAGAACACCAACCTGTGTCAAATCATAGTTTGTCGGCTCGTAAAAAGAAATAACAAGAATAAATAAATTTCTACTCGGATTTTTTAAAAGAAAATGCGAGTAGAATTATCAAAATGAAAAACATTCTATATTTCTTAATAATATTGCTAGGCCATAAAAATATGGTAATAGCCCAACAAAACCTTTTTAATATTCCTTCTTCAGAAATTACAGTTAAAAATAAACTATTTTTTCAGCAACAATTTAATATCAATGAAAACATACAGTCAAACACTAATTTCTGTTATGGTTTGGGTTGGAATATGGAATTAGGATTTAATATCGCCGGTCTGCAAACAAATCAAAAGTTTACTAAATTAACTATCAATAATTCATTAAACGGCGAACCTTTGGCTCCATTAGGATTGATTACATTTCAAAAAGCCTTTGATATTAATAGACTGATTACCATTGGCTTAGGCACACAATTTGGAACTAATCTATCTAATCAAAAAAAACACGTTTTTGCTGATTTTACCTACTTGAATTCTTTATTGAATTTGTACAAGGAAAAACTTAAAATAAACTTTGGGATTTTTTACGGCGATAAAGCAGTAGTTGGAGAAAAATCAGAATTGGGATATATGTATGGTTTTGAAACCAATATAAATAAAAAAATTCATTTGGTGGCTGACCATATTGCCGGGAAAACTCCAATTGGTGTAAATGTGGTTGGATTTATATTTTTTGTTCAACCAAACTTGCCATTATCCTTTGGTTATCAAATTCCAAACTCAAAAACTAATGCAAATACTGCTTATGTTTTCGAATTAACTTACGTTCCGAAGGAACATAAAAATAAAATAATATGAGATACAAAATTTTAATAATTGCCTTATTATTTAATATGAGTGCAATAGCTCAAACAAAAAGCCAAAACAATAACATTTGGCTCCATTTCGTGGGTAAAAAGATGATTTCAAAAAAAACATCATTGACCTTGGAAGGAACTATGCGATATGCAAATGGATTTTCGCAGAAACAACAATACTTTTTAAGACCTTCTATTGATTATCAAATCAATAAAACCTTAATCGGTAGTTTTGGGCTTACTCATTATAATACTTTTGTTTATGGCAGTCCAGCATTAAATAAACGTCCTATACCAGAAAATCATTTTTGGTTGCAAGCAAGTTTTACAAATCAAATTGGTAAATTCAAAATCACCAATAGGTTAAGAGACGAAAATAGATGGGTTGGAATTGCGTCTTTAGTACCGAATTCTACCGAGTATAAAATTAATGATTATAAATATCGGAATAGGTTTAGGTATATGTTAACTGCCACCTATCCTTTGCTTAAAAAGGACAGTAAACCCCTGCTTAATATTTTTGGTGGAGACGAAATGTTTTTTAATATTGGACCGCTTGGAACTGATATCACTAAAAACAATGTAGGTAAAACTTTTATGAATCAAAATAGAATTATACTAGGTTTAGGGTATGTGCTTAGTAAATCAAGCCAATTACAATTAAGCTTTATTCAACAAAAAATTTGGAACTTTACAGACACCATAGAAGAAAGCAATCCTACATTAAGAATATCTTATTTAGTTAACTTAAAAAAATAAAGCAATTTTGCTAGAAATAGCACTCCTCATTAAAAATATTAATTAATTTTTTTGCTAAAATGCTAAAACAAATGTGTTTTAGCATTTTTTATTTTATATAATATACATATAACTTAAGAACATTTTATTCTCGCTTCAAAATATAATTTTGCAAATATCAACTAATGCAAAATTTATTAAACAATACATAAAAAATAGAAAAATCTAAAAATTAGTAAATTTTAATAGTAATATTTAAAGAAAATATATTTTTTTTCAGTAAATATTATTAATTTTTAACTTAAAAACTTGAAATACTATATTTTTTAATTGAGTTTTGTTCAAAATATAACATAGTAAATATTAAATTAAACCAAAGAAAATTATGAAGAATGTGTATTTGACAGTTTTAGGTCTTATTTTATTTACCACAGTAAATGCGACCGAAAACCCAACAAAACCCAAAGAAGTTGTAAAGGCAAAAAAGGAAGCGACCACTAAAACTAAAGTGGAAGAAGAAGCAAAACCTTTAGTTTTAAGTGGCTACGTAGATACCTATTATTTTGCAAATTTTAGTGGAGCTCAATCTAATTTAGGTGCATCAGGGTTCGAAAGAATCTTCGACCAAAAAGCAAATAATTTTCAAGTGGGTTTAGCTCAAATGAAAACTACGTATACCACAAGCAAAGTGACTGGAGTTATTGATTTAACTTTTGGAAACCATGGAGATTTAGGAAACTACGGAAACAAATTTAGTCCATTAGGTGAAAACATTGGAACTACAGGCCTAGCTATTAAACAAGCCTATATTGGCTGGAAAATGTCGGATAAACTTACCTTAACCGCAGGACAATATGGTACGCATGTAGGGTATGAAGTTATCGATGCCCCCGTAAATTTCAACTATTCCCTATCTAATATGTTTGGAAATGGGCCTTTTTATCATACTGGAGTAAAATTAGATATTGCCGCTTCATCAAAAGTAGGATTAATGTTTGGAATTACTAATGGCTTAGATAGTAAAGATGACAACAATAAAGCCAAGGGTCTTCAAGCTCAAGTTTCATTAAAACCTAAAGATGGTTTAAGTATTTATTTGAATTACTTCGGATCAGATGAAAGTACGGATGATAAGAAAGACGTTCATTCTTGGTTTGATTTAACAACATCTTATCAAGTAACCGAAAAATTCCTTGTAGGTGTAAACGCAGTTACTGGAAATAATAACGGAGGAAGCTGGGGTGGCGCTGCACTATATTTAAATGGAAGTGTATCCGAAAAATTTGGTCTTGGAACAAGAATTGAACACTTTAGCAACAAAAACGGAGCTATATTTTTAGTAGACAAAAATGGAGATGGTGTAGCTACCACCGGAATAACACTAACAGGAAATTACAAAGTATCAGGTAATTTATTATTTAAACCTGAATATCGTTTCGATTCTTATAATAATGTTAAAAATACTTTTCAAATATATGATAAGGATGGAAAACTTAATAAAAAATCGCAATCTACGCTTGGAGCAGCATTAATATTTTATTTTTAATATGTAAACCTCAATCAATTGTACAACACCTAAATTTTATTAATTATGTCTCAAATTACCCAAATTAAACCATCTTACACACCAATTGCCATATTGGCAGCGGTAACCGTCTTGGCTCTAATTTTCCCTTCCATACCAGGAGCAATCCAAACTGAAGGAATTAATAGTGGAGATACCGCTTGGATGCTCGTTGCATCTGCATTAGTTCTTATTATGACTCCAGGTTTAGCTTACTTCTATGGAGGAATGGTAAACTCTAAAAATGTAATTTCTACTATGTTACAAAGTTTTATTGCCATGGGGGTTATTTCTATTGTATGGGTAGTAGTAGGTTATAGCTTAGCATTCGGAGAAAGCGTTGGAGGATTTGTTGGAAACCCTATGACACACTTTATGATGAAGGGTGTTTTAGATGCAGCTCCATGGGGAACTATTCCAGCAATTATGTTTGCATTTTTCCAATTAAAATTTGCAGTTATTACCCCAGCCTTAGTTACAGGTTCAATGGCTGAGCGTATTAATTTCAAGTCTTATGTAGTATTTATGATACTTTTCAGTTTGTTTATCTACGCCCCTTTAGCGCACATGACTTGGGCTTCTGGTGGATTTTTATTTGAAATGGGAGTATTAGACTTTGCGGGAGGAACTGTTGTGCATATGTCAGCTGGTTGGGCTGCTTTAGCCGCGTCCATATATTTAAAAAGACGTCGTTCGCATGTAGAAGGAAGTTTCTTACCTCCTGCTAACATTCCTTATGTATTATTAGGAACTGGTTTATTGTGGTTTGGATGGTTTGGATTTAATGCTGGATCGGCCCTAGGTGCCAACCCTTTAGCTGCATTAGCTTTTTCTACTACTAATACTGCTGCTGGTGCTGCGGGAATTGCTTGGGTTTTATTCGATGCTGCTAAAGGCAAAAAAGTTTCTGCTTTAGGTTTTTGTATTGGTGTAGTAGTTGGACTTGTAGCCATTACTCCTGCGGCTGGATTTGTAACTATTCCTCATGCATTGGTAATTGGTGTGGTTGCTTCAATTATTAGTAATTTCTTAGCTCATTACAAAACAAAAACTGCTTTAGATGACACTTTAGATGTATTTCCATGTCATGGAGTTGGTGGTATGGTAGGTATGGTATTTACTGGATTGTTTGCTTCCTCGGCTGTAAATAGTGCTGTAAAAGACCAAGGTTTGATTTTTGGAGATTCCACATTATTTATCAAACACATGGTGGCACTAGTATTAGTTTCAGCTTTTGCATTTATTATGTCGTTCGTAATTTTAAAAATTACAGATATCATAGTACCGATGAGAGTTTCTGAAGAAGATGAAATGAAAGGACTTGATGTTAGTCAGCACGATGAGCAATTATTAGAAGCTTAAAATATATGAAACATAAAAATCACAATTTATTGTGGTTTTGTTGTACTCCAAAATGCAAAATACCCGTCTTTTGATGGGTATTTTCATTTTAACGATTTCATAAACACAAATTGTAACTACACTTTACATCTAATTTGTATCTGGTATATATAACAATTTCAATCTACTCTTAGTGAGAAACTAAATCAAAAATTTCTTCCACCTCAACTTGCATCTGATCATTAATTTCTACAAGAAGTATTTTTTTTATTTCATTAATAAATAGAGGGTCATATTTAGCACTTACTTTTATATAATTATCTGTAAAACCAGTCATAAGTCCTAGATTTTCTTCTTGTTCAAATAAGACCATTCTTTGATCACCCAAATGCTTTTCATAAAAACTCCTTCTTTTCTTTTCGGAAAGAATATGTAAAATTTTTGATCTTTCTGCCCTTAGATTAGAAGGAACAATGGGTTTTATGTGAACAGCCTGCGTGTTTTCTCTTTCAGAATAGGTAAATACATGCAAATAGCTAATATCCAATTCGTTTAAGAATTTAAAGGATTCCAAAAACTCTTCCTGAGTCTCTCCCGGGTGTCCTACAATCACATCCACACCTATACAACAATCAGGCATAATTTCCTTTATTTTTGTAACCCTTTCCTGATACAATTCTCTTTTGTACCTTCTTTTCATTAGTCCCAATACTTTATTTGAGCCTGATTGTAATGGAATATGGAAATGGGGAACAAATCTTTTCGATTGAGCCACAAATTCTATAATATCGTTTGATAAAAGATTTGGTTCTATACTTGAAATTCTAAATCGCTCAATTCCTTCTACTTGATCTAAGGCTTTTATTAAATCAAGAAAACTCTCCTCCCTTATACCATCTCTTAAGCCAAAATCTCCAATATTTACACCTGTTAATACAATTTCTTTCACATCATTAGCAGCTATTCTATTTGCAGCTTGTATTATGTTTGAAATTGAATCTGACCTACTTGCTCCTCTGGCCAGTGGAATAGTACAATAAGAACAAGGATAATCACACCCATCTTGCACTTTCAAAAAAGTTCTAGTTCTATCATTTAAAGAATAGGAAGTATGATAATCAAGTTTTTGAGATATTTCAGACGAAAATACTTTGTTTGAATTATCGGCACTTGAGGAAGTAGGTATTTTTTCAAAGGTACCTAGAAGCTCATGTAATCTAAACTTTTCTGCTGCCCCTAATACTGCATCCACACCAGGAATATTAGCAATTTCTTGTGGCTTAAGTTGTGCGTAGCAACCTATAATTGCCACAAAACCGTCTGGATTTATTTTTTGTGCTTCTTTAACAATCTTCTTACATTTTTTATCCGCATTTTCAGTAACAGAACACGTATTAATCACGAAAATATCTGGCTTATCATTAAAATCAACTTTTATAAATTCTTTTTCTTCGAAAGTTCTAGCGATTGTGGATGTCTCTGAGAAATTTAATTTACAGCCTAATGTATAAAATGCTACCTTTTTCATTTTTTTAAAATAAGGCTCAAAATTAGTTAAAAAACACTAAATTAAGCATTTGAATTTAAAATTACTCTTTAATTAATTCAAAATAAAAAAGCTCGAACAATAGAATTGTTCAAGCTTTTTCAAAAATAAATACGATTAATTTTAATTTTTAGGAACCAAAACCCCGTTTGCTACAAAACTAAGCTCTGTTTTTGGCTCATTTATTTTAGCAATTTCTTCTTTTGACTTTCCGGCATCTTCAGCGTAATGTTTCAATTCTGCCACACTCGTGGTTTTTATAGAGGGTGTGCCTTCAAAAATTACTTTTCTTCCTGAAATATCTTTTGGAACAAAAAAGCCATAATCTTTAAAAGTAACACGCATGGTTTTACCATCCGCCAGCTTAATTTTCATCCAACATCCAGCGGCTTGACAAACAGACTCCACTTCTCCTTCTACTTTTACATTGGTATTTTCTACCTTTGAGTTTCCTACTAAATCCACAACCGGTAGGGCTTCTTTTGGTTTAATTTTTGTGCCGAAACTATCGTATTTCTGACCAAGAGCACTACTTACACTTCCTAAGAAAAGAATTCCAAATACTAATTTTTTCATTTTTGTTGATTAATTTAACACCTCTAGCCAACCTTTGCAGATTTTGCTATTTGGTAAAGTTAATAAATAATAATACGTTCCAGAATTTATTTTATTACCCCAATCATTCTGATAATTTTCGGCTTTAAAAATATTTTTTCCCCATTTATTGAAAATTTCTAATTTAGATTCTGGAAATCCTACCACAAATGTATCATTTTTTTTGTCATTATTTGGTGTAATTACATTGGGAATTTTCCCATCGTAATTTTTTAAATCTATACTTTTTATTGCATTAAATTCACACCCATTGGCACTTAAACCCTTTAAAGTCATAGTGGTAACTTTGTTTTCAGCAATTTTAAAATCTTTAAGCACCATGGCTTCAATACTTAAATTATTCTCGACTTGCCAAAAATACTTTTGTGCTCCTGAACTCAGATTTTCAAATATTAATTCGGAAGGAACATTACAATTATATGTATAGGAATAACTGAAATCAAGTTTGACAGAATTATCTATACTAACTTCAATACTCTTTTTGGGTTTGCACCCATCCTTATAAAAAGCCTGAACAACGTAGGTGCTCGTAACCTGTGGACTTACCGTTATTATTGATTGGGTGGAGTCAGACATTTTTGGCCCTGTCCAAACAAATTTATCAGCCAAACCCGTTGCTATTAATTGTTTGCTTTGGCCTTTACAAATCGTAATACTATTTGTAGCGCCAAAATCACTTTTATTATTCTCTACGGTAATCGTTACTTCTTTTTTTACGGTGCATTCTCCTTTTTTTATTTCTACCGTAAACTTTTGAGAATTTTCTATATCCAATTCAACAATCGCGAGTTTAGGGTCTTTAAAAAAAACTGCAGGAGTCCAATTATAGGACTCTCCACCAAAAGCTTTCAAAATTACTTTCGAACCACTACAAACCGTGGTATCTCCCCGAGCAGAGCTCAAAAAAGCTTGGACTTCTAGCTTTCTAAATGTGGAATCAATCGCATTGCACGTCAACTTATTATAAACAATTAACTTCATTTCAAAACTTCCAGCATTCGTAAAATTATAAGAAAACTGTTCGGCTGTTGAAATTTTTTCTCCATTTAAAAACCAAGCGTAGCTTTGAGCCCCAATACTTAAATTATCAAAATTTATTCTGGCAGGCGCACATACTTTAGCAGGATTTTTAATGGTTCCATCTAGTAAATCAAACTTCGCTGCCAAACCATCTAAATTAAATTTGAATGCTGCCATATTACAATTATCAGCCCTATGATTAATTTCTGCTGCATTCTTAATTGGGAAATCAACAAATCCTTTAGCTTTACAAACACATGCAGAATGGTAAATATTTCCTTTTCTATCAAATCTACAAGTTCCTCCGTCTAA
>DAIQBE010000120.1:0-8222 GCA_036781325.1 Leadbetterella sp.
CCATCAATTTTTTTATTTTCCCATTTGCCCTTATAACTTACATTATTTTTATCTGATGAGGTAACTACCCCGCCAACATTTTTTAACTGTTCTTGATATATACAATTAGAGGCAGTTCCTTTAGGTCCAATTTCCCTAGCCATGAAAGGTTCAATTTTTGTCTTTGAAGCCAGGTTGTTTTCGAGAACCAAGTTCCAGTTTCCCATGATGGGTTTAATCTCTTTGTCTCCAGTGTTGTAAATCACATTATTACGCACGGTGGTATTGCTGGTGGCCCAATCAAGAAACACCCCATTGGCTAATGTCCTATGCGGTTTCCCATTTGCCAGCTGTTCGTAACCCCAGATATCGTATAGATAATTGTTTAAAATATAATTGGGTGCCGCCAAGCGATTCATAGTCGCAAAATGAATAGCTGCTCCGTCAATAGTGGTTTGCATGCAATCGTGTATTTCGTTAAACTCCACCACATTACCACCCTGATTTCTAAACACAAAAATTCCGTTACGTGAAAGGTCACTAAAATGATTATGTGCTATATAATTACCAGGTTCCATAGCCATAGATGCAGGTCTTGAATCAATATGAACGCCTCCACCATAGTAACGAATTTTGCCGCAATGCTCAACCGTGTTACGGGTAATTCTATTGAGAATTGGAAATACTTTTTCAGCTTTTTCTCCTGCAGTGTAAATTTTAGAATCGTCCATATAAGACAATCGGGCGCCGGTTAAAAGTACGCCTCCACCTCCAGAATTTTTCACCGAGTTATTATCAAAAACATTGTTCTTGCTATCGAGGTGTAACCACAAGGCATATCCACCGATGTTATCGAAATGACAGTTTTCAATTTTACAATTTTGAGCATTTTCAAACATCACAGCACAATCTGTATGAACCCTGGCTTCAATTTGCCCTAGTGTGAAAGTAGTATGCCGAAAATCAAAACCCTGAAAAGAAATATTTTTAACATAAGTGCCTTTTTCAATATCTCCTTTTAAATAAAATATTCTATTAAGATATGGTGCAATTATCTCTGATTTATTAGGCGACTCTCCGGCTAAGGGTTTGTAGTATAGTGTACCCACTTTATGGTCCAGATACCACTCTCCAGGCATATCCAGCTCTGCTTTTACTCCTTCTATCCAAAACCAACTGCCCTTATCTATTTCAAAATGTTGCTCCCTTGGACCTAAATTGATTGAACCATTTTCTGGATCTACTCCAACTACATCATTCCATTGGTTGAAAAAACGCCAGCGGGGAACCAGATTAATTTGAGCATTCTCTTCTTCTCCCCAGCTTTTTTTCACCTTTCCGTCCGCAATTTTTAATTGATTTTCTAAGCTCGAAACAGCATAGAGGAAAGGGTTGGCTTCATTTTTATTCGGATAACGAGCACGTGTAGCTCTTTTTCCATTAACAAAAAGCTCCCTAAAACTCCAAAGGGCATTCGGGTTTTTCATGTACTTTTCTGATTCATTCACATTCCTTTTCCAACCTTTCGTTTCTGGCAAATCTAAATACCAAACCCCGTCGTTGTTCTTTTTCCACAAACCAACTAAACGACGTCCGCCGCTCAACACAACTTTTTCACCTTCAGCAGCTTTCCAAATAATCGGTCCTGAAGTTGGTCCTGAGTCCACGGGGCTGAACTCCATAGTTTGATTCAAATAATAAGTACCTCCTCTCACTACCACTTCTATAGAAGTATTATTTCCATTTTTAATTGCTTCTCTTACCGCAGTTTGAGCCGCTTCAAGGGTGGCAAAAGGCTTATCAATAGTACCTTTGTTTGAATCTTTCCCATTTAAAGCTACATAAAATCTATTCAAGTCGTTTTTGGGTAATTGAAAGGAAAGCAAAAGAAGTATCCCCAACGTTGCTAATCCACAATAGAATGTCTTTATCATGATTTATTATTTATTTTTTTAAAACTCCTTCTAACAGTTTCCCCAATGCATCATAGCCTGCAGGCTTGGGATGTAGTCCATCATTAAAAAAGGCTTCATTAATCTTTCCATCTTTTTGCAATAATACTTTACCGATGTCTTCAAACTCCAATTTCTCGGATTTTATCATGGTGCGAATAGCCTTATTGAGTAACAGTATACGCTCTTCTTGATCACGGCGAGGGTAAATACCCAACAAAATAATTTTTGACTGAGGTTTCTGCCTACTCATAACTTGCACTAAGAAACGGAGTCCTTCAATTATCTCTTCATTTGAATTTACACGGAGGTTGTTGGTACCAATGCTAATGATTATTTTTTCTGGTGTAATACCCTCAAGTTCGTCGTGATACAACCTCCACAATACATTTTCAATGCGATCGGCCCCAAAACCCATGTTTCGAACACCATAAGGGGCAATATATTTTTGCCAAGATTCTTCATTACGTGTTGGTTTAACAGTCGAATTTCCTCCCCAGTTATGGGTAATAGAATTACCGATGAATAGCACTTTGTTTGGTTCAGTTTTGTTGCGTTGAAGCATTGTGTAATGGCGAGCTTCCCAATCAAAATTACCAGGAGTTCGACGTTGCCGAATAGGAATTTGGGTTTTAAATTTTCCAACAGGCTCCATAAATATTTCACGGAGCTTTTTTTCGTATGCTAGGGCGTAGAGCATCATACCCAGGTCATTGGGATGTGTGCCATCGACCATTGCTTCCTCATTTATACCTATTTCTTTTAGGGAAAGCAGGTATATGCCGGTCATACCTTCCTTACGAAGTTGTGTAAAAGCCACATTCAATACTTTGTTGGCAGTTTCAAACAAGATTTGTCGAATAGGACTCATATAACCATCCGTATATCCGGCGTGTTCAGTTAGTAAAATTGGCGTTTCGGGATTCTTTGATCGAATTGATTTCACTGATTCAATAATGCGTTTTTGAAGAGTTACTGAATCTATATCTTTACTAATTAAATTAGGCAAACAGTCCAGAATAAAAACCCTAGCATCAATTTCATTGATAAGATCTATTATTGGATTTTCTAATCGGCCATTACCTGAAAAACCTAAATTGATAACCGTCCGGTCTAGTTTCCGAGACAAAATATTTGTCCAAGCCATGCCAGGTCGGCTAGCACATGCTCCATGAGCAATAGAAGTACCATAAACTACAATTGGTTTTTCAAGTCGAGCAGGCTGTATTTTGAAAAGACTTCCTATTGGTACTCCGATTTCTAAATTACTGACCGTATTGAACAATGGCAAAAAAAGCTGGTATTCCCTACCCAATTTATGAAAATTGTCGTTTGGTTTAAGATTTGCAAATGTATATTGTACGGTGTCTTTGAAACTGTATTTTCCTGAGGTCCAATGCAATAAACCATCACTATCACTGGCATATAAATCAACCCCACTAACTGCTGTTGAAGGAATATGAGGTTTATTTACTGGCCCAGAAATTTTGTAACGTATAATTATCTCTGGAGCATTACTAACAAACCTGATAGAAAGCCCAGCAGTTTGTTGGGATAAATCCCAAACAGGTTTTCTAACCAAAGCCTCTGCACGAGGTGGTAGACGCTGAATAGAGTTGCTCATTTCATGTGACCATGCTTGTCCATCTAAAACAGAAAGGGTCGTATCTGACTTTTTCCACCATGAAAGAGTTTCTTGGGCATAAATATTAATAACAAAATTGGTCAATAAAAAAGTGAGAATTAATCGCATGGTTAAATTATTGATTTTTTTATTACCTATTTCCAAACCAAAAAAATGACACCTTCTTTCATTTAAATCTTTGGAGGAGGATTGAATATTATTAACTTAATCAGGAAATTACAATATTATTTTGTTACTCCCCAACCTCAACCAATCAAACTTAAGGCTCTAATTAAAGTTTTGAGACAAATATTGTCTTTTAAAGAATTATATTCCAAAGGCCATTAGGTCTGATTAATAATTTCTAAATGACCTTTGGAATTAAACTTTTGTCATAAAATTTATATAATCAATACCCTGGGTTCTGTTTAAATCCTGGATTCTTGTTAACATCAATTTCCTCTTGTGGAATTGGCCATAGATATTGGAAGGATTTAAATACTCTTGGATTATCCATTATCTTGAAATTGCCAACCACACCAACTAAAGAATTGAATGAGCTATAATCTGGTGAAGAATTTTCATCAAGTGTAGGAATTGGAAGAGAGTAGTAAATAGTCTTGTTCAGTGCTTTTCCAAAAAGCACCCCATTCATTACCTTTTCTGCTATTTTCCAACGACGGATATCGAACAAACGAAGTCCTTCCCCAAATAATTCCACCTTTCGTTCTCGTCTTACAATGGCACGCAAAGCGGCTTGATTGGTAGTTGTAATGGCTGGATAAAGGGTAGTTTGAGTAACCCCAACCCCATATCCACGAGCACGCACTTGGTTAATCGCATTAAGTACAGAAGCATCAATTTGATTCGATTCTATTTTCGCTTCAGCATAGGTAAGTAATACTTCGGCATAACGTATCAACATAAAAGCTAACTCAGACTGTGTATTTAGTACTAGATCTGCAGGATCTAAGTATTTTTTTAAGAGAAAACCAGAAAATGCTGAAAACGCATTAGTTACCTCCAAATTTGTAATCTTAGCTCTAGTAGGGGTATATCTTGTGCAAGTAGTACTGTCGGGATGAAAGGTCATGTTAAAAGTGATTCCTCCCGTTCCAAACCATGTATCGCCATCACCGAGTAAAGTTTGACGCATTCGTGGATCCCTGTTATTAAAAGGCAGTGCCGTGGAGTATAGCGGAGATTTATCAATCGTTAAACCATCAGTACATTCATAGCTGTCAGCTATTGCTCGAGTAGGTACGAGACCTGAAAATCCACTCGAATTACGAGCCTGCATGTTTTGGGAAATAGCATTAACCCAAACAGTCTGTTTAAAATCGAAAGCAAAAATCATTTCTCTCGAGTTTTCTCCAGCATAGGTAAACAGGTTTCTAAAATTTGGATATAAGGAATGATATCCAAGGTCCATTACTGCTTTTGAAGCTGCAGCTGCTACATCCCACTTACCAGAATAAAGAGCCATTCGAGCTTTATAGGCTAAAGCTGAGGTTTTTGTAGCCCGACCAATATCAGTTCCAGTGTAAGATAATGGTAATTTATCAGCTGCAATATCCAGTTCACGAAAGATAAAATTGAGTACATCTGTTTGTGGTGTTCTTGGTAAAAAAGACTCTTCAACGGTAAGGGACTTCTCAACCAGAGGCACATCTCCAAACAAAGATATTAAATTACCATAGTAGTAGGCACGAAGAAACCTAGCCTCTGCATCAATTCGAGTATATTCTGCTACGGGAGTTACAGCCTTTGCTTTTGCCATATTGTCGAGCAACATATTACATTTGGCGATGCCGGAATAGGATTGGGCCCATATCGTACGAATCATACCGGTCCCGGGTGTATGTTGACCTAAACCTATAGTCTGTGCATTAGTATTAGGCCTTTGCCACATTACATCTGAAGTACCTTCCAACTGCATCAAATAGGGAAACCCATCTTGAGCATAAGACAAATTGTTGTATGCAGAATTGATTGCGAGGGACAATTGTTCTGCAGTAGTATAGTATGTAATGCTGTTTGGCTGATCCTCAGGATATCGGTTGAGAAAGTCCTTATCACAACCTAAAGCGAGAACTGCCCCAAATGCCAAAATAAAAATATTTATCTTTTTCATTGTTTTTCTATTTTAAAATTATTTAAGACTTAACCTTAATCCTGCTACAAAAGAAGCAACCTGAGGATAGTTGGAAGAAGCACCCAATGGTGTTTCAGGGTCATATCCTGGCACCTTATCCCATGAGAATACATTCTGTCCGCTTACATATACCTTACAAAAGGAAAATGGGGTTCTTTTAAGAGCAGATAATGGAATTGTATAACCAAGCATTACGGTCTTTAATTTGATGTATGAAGCATCATCAACCCAATAACTCGATGTCTGCGTATTATTAGTTTGTGCTATAAAAAAGCGGGGGTAACTTGCTTTAGCATTCTCCTCTGCAGTTTTAGTGACACTCCATCGATCCAAGTGTATGTCTCTCACACTACCTGCATTAAAAAAAGCCCAAGCCGCATCTTGTATCTGGATACCGTTGTATTTACCAACTCCCTGAAAGAAAAGTGTTAGGTCGAATCCTTTATACTCAAACAAAAAATTTGAACTGTAGTTATACCTTGGAATACGACTGCCAATGATCACTCGATCATCTGCATTAATTAATCCATCATTGTTCTGGTCAACGTACCTAATATCGCCTGGCTTGACGGTGCCAAACTGTCTGGCTCCAGCCAAAACCTCCTCTGGCGTTTGAAACAATCCTTGGGCCTGAAGTCCGAATATTGAACCAATTTCTTCTCCTTCTTTATTAATTTGGAAACCAGAAATAAAGGGCCCAGTACCTCTCAAATCAATAATTTTGTTTCTTACATCTGACAGGACACCAGTGATACTAAAAGAAAAATCTTTTCCTATCTTGTCATTATATGTGGCCTGAAAGTCCCAGCCTTTATTTTGTACTTTACCTGCATTTTGGACACCAGCACTCAATCCAACTATAAGTGGTATAGGAAGCGTAAGTAATATGTCTTCCGTATTTTTAATATAGTAATCAAACTCAACATTTAATTTATTGTCAAGAAAAGCAGCATTTAAACCAAAGTTCAGTACCTTGGTAGATTCCCAGGTAATCTTCTCATTAGCAACTACGTTTTGGCTGGCTGCACTCACAATGTTGTTATTAAAAACCCCTTGTGCTAAAGTAAATGAAGATATGAATGGATAATTTCCGATATTTTGATTACCTAATTCGCCATACGAACCTCTAAGCTTTAGTAGATTTAACCATTTGACATCTTGAAGAAATTTTTCATCACTGATTATCCAGCCGGCAGAAAATGAAGGAAAGAATCCAAAGCGTTTGAAGTCTTTTGAAAATCGAGATGAGCCGTCATACCTTGCGTTAAGCTCAAGCAAGTACTTGTTGTTAGCCACAAGATTTACTCTGCCAAAATAAGACCGTAATGCCCACGCATTAGCATCTCCAGACACGTTTTGGTTGAGCGAAGGATACGCATTTAACTGAACTAGTTCTGGAAAAAGTGTGAGCTCTCTAGTGCCACTAAAAGTTTGAAAGCGGTTTTCCGTTTGCTCCGCTCCCGCAAGAACACTTAGCTCGAGCCAATTAAAATTCTTTGTGTAGTTGGCCTGAACCTTGAGATAATTGTTCAAGTTATTATTGTGCGTGTTAGTAAGTGAATTCTTATTCGGGTTATTGAAAAGAAGTGCCTTGGTATCTAAATTAAAGTATCCAACCTTCAACTGGTTATTGCTATTAAATTCAGTTAAAAACTTAGGAGCAAAGTTGAAGTTGAAATTTAATCCCTTTATAGGTGAGTAATTAGCCTGTAAATTAAGCAATGCAACATTACTTGTTGTCCTATTCACCCCAGCAGCATTTGAGTATGATAATGAGTTACCTCCTTCCCAGCCTGGCCCCCATGATCCGTCTGAATATTTTGCAGCATAAATTGGAGGCACTCTATACAGCTGTCGGAATAACTCACCATATCCCACGCTAGGTAAAATGGTATTTTCTCTTCTAAGATTAATATCGAATTGAAAGTTCAACTTTTCAGTGGCCTTGTAGTCCGCATTCAACCTAAGACTATAGCGATCGAAACCAGAATTGTTTATAATCCCATTTTGGTCCATGTAATTTACTGCACCAAGCAGCCGTATGCGATCGGAGCCTCCGCTAAGGGTGAGATTTTGCTGTTGCTGAAGTCCTTGGGTAAATGTAGCATTTTGCCAATCTGTATTGGGAAAACGGTCTGGGTCTTTTGCATTGTTTGCCAAATAATCATTGATAAAAGCATCTGTAAAACGTGGTGCCGCTCCTTCATTGGTTAATGCCTCATTATACATCCTCATGAAACCATCTGCTTCTAAATATTTAGGTTTATCTACTGGTTCTTGGAACCCGTAAAAGGCATCATAATTCACTTTCATCTGATCATTAACCAGTCGCATAGAGTCATTATATTCATTGCCATTTCCGCTTAATGCTGCAATGTTTATTCTTTGATCTTCAACCTTAACAAAACGATCCTCCTCCTTTTTGTTTTGGAAAATATAACCAAGTAAAAATTCGGATGTTGAACCTGTATAAGAACTGATCTTACTAATTCCAATATCAAAAGCGTATCCC
>DAIQBE010000121.1:0-1187 GCA_036781325.1 Leadbetterella sp.
ATGTGGTCTAGGCGAATTGAAAGAACTCCTTCTATTTATATAAACAAAAAAGGAAATAATAAAATTGAAATTAAGAAAGTAGGTTCAATTATTAAATTCTATATAAATAATAATAAAGTAAATGAGGCAAATTTTGAAACTTTTTTTGGGAATAATGTTGGTTTCTATGTTTCCTCCAAGCAACAAATTATATTCAATAATTTAAAAGTCAGTTACGATAAAAAACAAGTAATTATTGACAATAAAGGCCCAGAAATAACTATTTCGGAACCCATAGCTGGTAGAGGTGTAAAAGTAGACGATGTAAAAAAACAAGTACTTATAAAAGGTAAAGCAACTGATATTAGTGGTATTTATGAAGTTACTATTAATGGTATTATTGCAAATTTAAATGCTATTGGAGATTTTGAACAGAAAATTAATCTAGCAGTTGGAGATAATTTAATAACGGTAGAAGCTAAAGACACTAAAAATAATATTGGATCTTACACTTTTAATTTAAACAGAAAAGAAGAGACTTTTAATGAGATAGCAAGTAATGATGCTCCAAATGACAAAATTGAAAAGCGATTGGCTTTAGTCATAGGAAATGCAAACTATGAAGGAAATGCGAAATTGAAAAATCCATTAAATGATGCAAATCTAATGTCAAGCACCCTAGAAAATCTTGGTTTTGAAGTAATTAAACGAATTGATGCCAATAAACAATCCATGGAACAAGCCATAAAAGAATTCAGCAGAAAACTTCCAAATTTTAATGTAGCCTTGTTTTATTATGCTGGTCATGGAGTTCAAGTTGACGGAGTGAATTGGTTTATACCAACAGATGCCAAATTAATTGAAAAGACGGATTGCAAATTTGAAGCTATTTCTGTCAATTTTGTGGTGGAAGAATTTGAAAAATATCCTGAAAATGTAAATTTAGTAATATTAGATGCATGTAGGAATAATCCATTTAGAGGTTGGTCAAGAGGTGGGGACCAAGGCTTTAAAGCTATAAACCCATCAAGGGGAACTATTATTTCATATGCAACTTCAGAAGGCTCTACTGCTTCAGATGGCGTAGGAGAGAATGGTCTTTTTACCAAAGAATTAGTTAAGCAAATGAATATCCCTCAGTCCATTGAAAGTGTCTTTAAAAAAACAAGAGTTCAGGTTTTAAAAATCAGCAATGGTGGCCAAAGTCC
>DAIQBE010000121.1:1287-8206 GCA_036781325.1 Leadbetterella sp.
CCCCAAGCATCTGCAACTCCTTTGTAAACTATATTACCAGAAACTATATTTAACCCTTTTTTTAATTCTAAATTATTCTCACAAGCTGTTTTCCAACCCAAATTGGCCAATTGGACTACGTAAGGCAAAGTGGCGTTGGTAAGTGCTAAAGTGGAAGTATAAGGTACTGCTCCAGGCATATTAGCAACACAATAATGCACTATATCGTCGATTACATAAACTGGATCTGCATGGGTAGTTGGTTTACAGGTTTCAATACATCCTCCTTGATCAACTGCCACATCTACCACAACTGTACCTGCTTTCATTAACTTAAGCATATCTTTTGAAATCAAATGTGGTGCTTTTGCTCCAGGTATCAAAACTGCTCCAATTATTAAATCAGCATCTTTTATGGCTTGTTTAATATTGTATTCGTTTGATAATATAGTAGTTACATTGGCTGGCATGATGTCAGAAAGCTGTCTTAACCGAGGTAAACTTACATCCATAATTACTACCCTTGCTCCCAAACCCGCTGCCATTTTAGCCGCCTGTGTTCCCACTATCCCTCCACCTAAAATCAAAACTTTACCTGGAGGCACTCCAGGCACACCACCTAATAACACCCCTTTTCCACCTTGTGGTTTTTCAAGGTATTTAGCACCTTCTTGAATTGCCATTCTTCCAGCAACTTCTGACATTGGAACTAATAGAGGTAACGAGCGATCCGTCTTTTCTACCGTTTCGTAAGCCAAGCAAATAGCTTTTGAATTAATCATGGCATGCGTTAAAGGCTCTGAGGATGCAAAGTGAAAATAGGTGAAGACCAATTGATCCTTTTTAATCAAAGGATACTCAGAAGCAATGGGCTCTTTTACTTTTACCACCATTTCTGCAATACTATAAACCTCCTCAATAGTATCTAAAATGGTGGCTCCTGCTTCTTCAAATTCTATATCCAAAAAGCCGCTGTTTATACCAGCACCTTTTTGAATATAAACTTTGTGTTTATTTTTTAATAATTCTAAAACTCCGGCTGGAGTTAAAGCTACGCGGTTTTCATTGTTTTTAATTTCTTTCGGAACGCCAACTATCATTTTTACTTGTTGATTTGTGTTCTGCGACACGTTTGAATAACTCTAACTGAGTTATTTATGTTACAAAATTATAAATAAAAGAATATTTTTTTATCATTCTATAAAAAATAAGAAAATTCAATCTATAATTTAATAAAAAACAAAAAATATTTCTTTATTTTACTTTTTTAATTTTAAAAACTAGCAGTTTTTTCTGATGAAAATTAAACTCGATGAATTAGACAAAAAAATCCTTGCCTTACTTCAAGAAAATGCAAGATGGACATATAAAGAAATTGCACAAAAAATAAACCTATCATTAACGCCCGTTCATGACCGAATTAAGCGATTGGAGAATGAAGGAGTAATTGAAAAATATGTAGGTATTTTAAATAAAAACAAACTTGGACTGGGCCTAACGGTATATTCCCAAGTTACGATAATAAGACAAACAAAAGAAGTCTCAGAAATCTTTGATGAAGCAATAAAAAAACTACCCGAAGTAGTGGAATGCAACTTTGTTTCGGGTAGTTTTGATTATTTGCTAAAAATTGTAGTTCCGGATATGGAATCCTATCATAATTTCCACCAAATGAAGCTCTCCTTAATTCCAGGCGTTTCATTAATTAACTCCTATTTTGTGATGTTAGAAGTTAAAAACACAACAGAGATATCTATCATTTGAAAAAAACCAATTAGTATTGGCAATCATTACTTAACCAATCATAATCTTGATCAATAGGCTGACCGTCAGGTGCTACTAAACTTTGATATTCTTTTAAAAACTCTTTCAAATCATCCGTATTTTTAAATATTCCATTTATATATTGGCCAAATCCCCCAAGAACCATTTGGTTTTTTAAAAAATAATTATTTATCTCATTCAGAACTTCGGTAACGTTAGATTTCACTTCCAAGGAGGTAGCCGCATTTAGCTTTAATTTTTGAAGTTCAACAATATACATTTCGGCAACCACTCTGCTGATCTGTCCAAAATAATTATTTTTTGTTAGGTTTTCATTAAAGATTATTGCCTTGTTGGAGCTTCTCAAGACTTCTAAAAATGAAGGAAGATTTTTATCATAAATTTGTTGGGTACTTAGCCTTGCAGCCCTTTGAGGATTCAGCATTAAACTCAAAGTAAGCTGAGAGGCAGCCTCCGCAGGTGAAAGTACATCAAAACTCATTCCAGTTTTTCGCTTAAAAGTTTCTCTTGGATTAGCCGGATATCTAAATGGCCTAGGTGGAATAAGCGTTAATAATTGCTTTGGAATTGCCAAAAAATCAGGCTGAAGTGTTTGAAGTAATGCATTTAAACTCGCTCTTTGCTCTTGCCCAGAGGATGGTTTAAATGGTATTTGACCATCTCCATTTAATGCATTTGAATAATAAGCACCACCCAAAACCTTTGAAGCAGCCTGCACTTGATACCTATGAAACATATACATTGGTACAAAAACTTCCTCTAGTTTTGCCAACGGTTCATTTTTCGGTATCTTTTTCTCGTCAAAATTTTTAAGCACAAAATCCCTTAAATCCATTGTTCTTAACAACTCTTGGGTTGCGTCAGCGCCATTGTCCCAAAGATGCGTTTGTGGATGTAAAGAACCGTCAGGCCTGGCGTCTTGGTCTGTTAAAAATTGTAATTTTTTCTTAAAAAGATTATGGACTATTTGATTTAGAGCTTCAGTTTCATTAACCCCCGGAGCAAAATCTTGATAACCCCAAATGATAGAAGACTTATCGTATTCTCCAATTCCCATACTATAAGCCTCAGAAAAATCTACTTTCCCGTCTTTTAAAAACACTAATGGATGTGGATAATCCATTACGGAAGCTCTCCCTTGTATGCTCGAAATATAATTATGTGGTAAGCCTAAGGTATGTCCTATTTCATGAGCGGCAAGTTGCTTGAGTCTATCTAAAGAAAGTTTATTCAATTTTGAATCGTCAAGTTGAGAAAAATCTCCTGCTAAACCCTGTGCCAATAAATAATCTTGTCTTACCCTTAATGAACCAAGAGTGACTTTCCCTTTTAAAATCTCTCCAGTCCTTGGATCAATAACACTTGAACCATAAGACCATCCACGCGTACTTCTATGCACCCACTGAACCAAATTATATCGAATATCCATAGGATCTGCATCTGCAGGGAGCATTTTTACTTGAAAAGCATCTTTATAACCTGCGGCTTCAAAGGCTTGGTTCCACCAAGTAGCCCCTTCAAATAAAGCTGAGCGTATGGGTTCTGGCACACCTGAATCCAAATAATATACAATTGGCTTTACTGGCTCACTCAAAACCGCATTGGGATCTTTTTTAGCAAGGCGATGCCTAGAAATATATTTTTTTACAATGGGCTGATTGATAGGTGTAGAATAATCATAAAACTCAATACCACCATAACCAATTCGAGGATCATACACGCGAGGTTTAAAGTTTAAATCTGGAAGTTTTACGAATGAATGGTGCTGATACATCGTAACATGGTCAGTATTAGGCACTACCGAAGATAAATAATATCCTGGCTTTGAGCCACTTAAGGTAATAATTGATTCAAATTCTGTGTTATCTGGAAAAGTTTTACACATAGGTGCATATATACCCGACCTACTGGCATCAAAACTGTAGGTTCCCTGCTTTGCAGAGGCAATATCATCTGAAGCCTGCACCGCATCTCTCAACAAGAACGGTGTAAAATCAATTATGAATTTTCCATCTGAATGTTTTAAAATTTCAAAGCCAAAAAGAATTGATTTCGCGAATGACTCTTCTACCGCTTTTTTCTCTAAAACATCATTTGTAATAGCCCTAAAAGAATAATTGGGCTCAACCATCATAATTTTATTACCGAATCGCTCGAATTTAAGCACATGTTCTCCGCTTAATCTGCCACGATCTAAACCAATATCATTTGAACCAATACCCTGGGCTAGACTTGGATAATACAAGAACTCTTGTCCCAAATCTTTGACCTCCAGATAAATTTTACCTTTGCTTTCATTCCAATAAAAGGAAAAATAGCCTTCTGATTTCTTAAAATCTTTCAAAAGAGGGTCTATTTCTTGGCCAAAAGATTTTAAAAAAGACAAAAACAATACAAACAGTAAAACATTTTTTTTCATTTTGATTAATTTTATTTTAAATAATTTTTTTCTCCAGCTGTAATTTCTAGGGCTATTCGGTTTTCTTTTGGTGGTATTGGACAAATATATTTTTCATTATAAGCACAATAAAAATTTCTTGCCAAATTAAAGTCTAAGGTAATTGCATCACCTAATAAATCAGTTTTAGGTATATTTAAATATCGACCTCCACCGTAGGTAGTTTTCGTATTCGTTAGGTCATTAAAAGGCAACAAATAAGACGCTTCTTCTTCAAAAACTAAAACCTCAAACATCTTTCCATCCTTTTGAAATCTCGCCTTTCCTGCCAATTTTGCACCTTGGTTAGTAGAGTCTGTCATTAACATTTCAAAAGTTTTGTTTTGAGAATCAGCGGAGAAGTCGGCTTCAAAAATTAATTCTTTATTCGGCTCAAAAAATGAAAATTTATTAGGATTTTTATTCAAAAGAGGGCTTTCCTCCATTTCAATAAGTTCTGTCTTATATTTCTCAAAAGATTTTATTGTTTTTAATTCATAGGTTTCTGTATCTCCAAAAGAATAATAAAGAATTAAAGCAATAGCCAAAACCAGCAATATAAAGAAATATTTATTTTTAAACATAAAGCAGAAAAAGTTTTATTTTTGTGAAACTTTAACAAAAATAAGATACTTCGAAATTACCAACACTATTTTAATTAAAAAATAAAACCGATGTTCACGGGAATAATAGAAAATACTGCAGAATTACTTGAAAAAACCAAATATTTATCAAACGTAAGTTTTATATTTAAATCTGAGCTTGCTTCTGAACTTAAAGTTGATCAAAGTTTAAGCCACGATGGAGTGTGTTTAACGGTAGAAAAAATTTGGCCGCAAGACAAAACCTATCAGGTAACTGCCATACAAGAAACCTTGGCTAAAACTAACTTAGGAAAATTGGAAATACATCATTTTGTAAATTTAGAACGTTGTATGAAAGCAGATGGAAGATTTGATGGACATATTGTGCAAGGTCATGTGGATTTAACTGGGGTTTGTGATGATATTTTGGAAACTGGTGGAAGCTGGGAAATCTACATAAAATACGATTCAAATTCTGGAAATATCACAGTTCCGAAAGGGTCAATTTGCTTAAATGGAATAAGCTTGACTGTTGTAAATTCGGAAAATGGGCTGTTTTCTGTGTCAATCATACCGTATACTTGGGAAAATACGAATCTTAGATATTTAAAGAAAGGCGATAAGGTAAATTTAGAATTTGATATTATTGGTAAATATGTAGCTCGCCTTTTAAAATCATGATAATTTTAAAAACTTTTTTTTTACTTTTCCATCTTTTAAAAACTTCTTTCATTAAAAACCTAAATTTAATTAAACTGAAATTTCAATATATACTCTTTCAAAATATAGAATTTGTTAACCTAATTTTAAAGTTAAAAAAAACTAGATTTGCATTTTAGTACAAAATCAAATTACTTTGTCCTTAGTTATCTAAATATATTCATAATAATGCCAAAATTTAGCACCAATACAAAAACTGACGTTCTTATCCATTTAGGTATTATATTATCTTTTTTATTAGCTTTTTTCTTCGCTTTTTTCTTTTTGTATCTACCTTGGTCCACAAATCATGGAGAATCTGTGGTAGTTCCAGTGCTAAAAGGTCTAAGCCTCGAGGCGGCAGAAGATTTATTAGATGAAAATGATTTAGATTATGAAATCAGTGATAGCATTTTTGTTTCGGGCATTGCTCCTTTAAGTATTTTGTCAAATTATCCAAAATCTGGCTCAAATGTTAAAGAATCCAGAAAAATATATTTGACCGTAGCTGCGGTATCAGCCCCATTAGTAAAAGTTCCTAATATTATTGGTAGATCTACATCAAGTGCTCAAAATCAACTTTTAAGTGCTGGCTTATATTCTGCAGGGGAAGAATTAATTCCAGCCCTAGAGGAAAATACTGTTTTAAAGATAAAGTTAAATGGTCAAGAAATTCAACAAGGACAAGAGATACCAAAAGGGTCTAAAATTATTTTGGTAGTTGGCGACGGTTATGGCAATCAAAGAATCGATGTGCCAACGGTAATTGGAATGAGCTTCGATGAAGCAGATATTCTACTTTCAGGCCTGGGTTTAAGTGTCGGAACAATAACCTATGAACTTTCTGATAAACCTTCAGGCACAGTGCTAAAACAAAAACCGGAAGCTGGAAACGAAGAAAAAATTAAAATAGGCTCACCAATAAATATTTGGGTTTCAGGGGAGCCAGTGACAACTCCAATAGAAAAATAATTAAAATTAATAATGGAAGAAAACTTTGACATCACAGTTAATCAATTAAAAGAAATGCTCGAAAAAGGAGAGCCTTTTAATTTAATTGATGTGAGGAACCCGGACGAATTTGAAGAAGATAATTTAGGAGGCGTTTTGTTTCCTTTAGGCGATTTACCAGAAAGCTTAGATGAGTTGGAAGGGATGAAAGGGCAAGACATCTATGTGCATTGTAGAAGTGGTGCTAGAAGCGAAAGAGCAAAGCAATTTTTAATTTCAAATGGCTTTAACAAAGTTCACAACGTTTTAGGTGGAATATTAGCCTTTAGAAATTTGTAAACCAAGATTCTCTGAATTCTTAAAACTTCAATTTTAACTTAAGATTGAAGTTTTTTTATTTCTTATTTTTTGAATCAATCGTAATGGTTATAGGGCCATCATTTATTAAAGATACTTTCATATCGGCACCAAATTCCCCTGTTTG
>DAIQBE010000122.1:0-8137 GCA_036781325.1 Leadbetterella sp.
TTAATTTAAAATTAAATGATAGATCATGGGCCAATAGCTCGGTTTATTATTCCAATCAATATCATATTCATTATGCCGTAAGCAGAGCATATTTTTTAGGGGCAAATAATTTGAAAGAATCTTGCGACATAATTCTTAAAAATATAATAGAAAAACAAGAAAAAGATGGAAGTTTAAAAAGCAGAAGTTTTATTAACAAATATGACCAAATTCAATCTACTGCATTTGCTTTGCACGCACTTTTAGATTTAAAGAAATCAGGATTTAATGTGCCAAATGATAACATTAAAAGGGCTCTTAACTATCTTCTGGCGAATAAAAAAACAGTTAATAACGGCATTTTTTGGGATGGAGGCGTTTTTTTTTCAGGAGGCACTGTCTTAAGAAATATCTTATTCTGGAAATCTGATGCATACACCACGGCTCTGATAGCCAAATGTTTACAAGAATATATTTTTCTAAAGATTTAATCAGACGCTAAATGCTTTTCCAACATTTCAGGATTTCGAACTACTTTTTTTAAATACTTAAACAATTTTCCTGCATGAGAAGCATCCACCACTCTATGATCTAATGCGGCTCCTAAAGTCATAATTCTTCTTATCTCTATTTTATCATTAAGCACCCAAGGTTTCTTGCTAATTCCACCTAACATCATTACAAAAGAAATATTAGCTGTAGGCAAAAGAGCGGGAAATCCATTGTCAAGTCCTAGCGTACCAATATTGGATAAAATAAACGTTCCGAAACTATTGGCAGAAACTCCAACGAACGGAATTGAAAAACCCCAATCCATTGTGATTTTTTTTATGCTTTTATAAATAATCCCTCTCAGCGGCCAAGGAAAAACAGAAAGCTTGTCTTTCATTTTCATAGTGGCATTTTCGTTGCCTTTTTTGGTCTTGGCTATTTCTGCGGAAAGTTGTTCAACAGCTTCGAATAAATTAAGTTCATCTACTTTTAGCATTTTAACAGAACCCATTTCCCCTCCAGGCAACAAAACACTAACAGTGGTATCGATTTGGCTAAAGCTATACACATTACCTCGCTTAATGTAGGTATTTAATTCGGGGATTTCTTCTTTGATTGCCCTTGCAACAGCCAGTAAAAAAACATGCGTTAAAGTTACTTTAAGTCCTTCTTTTCGTTTTTTTGCAACATAAACTTCCAAATCTGTTATGTCAATTTCCACAGAGCCAAAAATCTTTGAATCGCTAGGTTTTTTATAAATAGTGGAGGCAGACTTTCGCCAAGGGGTATTCAATTTTTCTGTCAAAGCCATTTAATTTTAAACAAAAATAGAGAAGATTTAATAAGAAGCATAATAAATTAATGGCTTTAAACCATTGTTAAGAGGCAAAGGAATATTTTCTAAATCTTGTAAAAGTTAACTAGTCATAAGCGAAAGCTGATTTACTAAATAATTTTTGAAATAGTTTTCCCTACTTTTAGTATTGGATATTCCATATTTTCTAGTTCAAACTCCACCGCCTTTTTAATAAGTTCGGCAATGTTTGAATTTTTTAAATCTTCCATTGAAATTATTGGCACATGCCTAATTAATTTTCCGGTTCCCTTTAAAAGTTTATGAGGATCATTCAATAAAGTACCTTTATTAAATCCTAGATTTAAGTGACTTTTATATATTGGAATCATACAAAATGCATTAGAAAGTTTTTCCGAAATAGAGAAAACAGAAGTAAGGGCGTGGGTGTGATAAAGCAATTCGTTACTTTCTGGATAGATATCAAAAATATATGACCGCAAATTGGTATAAAGCTCAATTAAGCCCAATTCTTTGTATTTAAGTAAATTAAAAAAATCTGGGTGAATTTCTCTATTCATAACTTTCTCTAATTCTATTTTCTATTATGGCAATGCAAATGCTACAAATTTATTCCCTTTTTCAGTTCCTAACTTTGTGCCGCCACAAGCCAAAACAATATATTGTTTATTTCCAACTTTATAGGTTGACGGCGTAGCAAAAGATGCAGCCGGAAGCTCCGTCTCCCATAGTAATTTCCCATTGGTTTTGTCAAAGGCTCTAAACATTTTATCTTTTGTAGCTGCTATAAACAGCACATTACCAGCGGTTACCACAGGCCCTCCGTAGTTTTCAGACCCAGTGCCTTTTATACCTTTGGCTTTCAATATAGGTTCGTCTCCCAATACTATTTTCCATTTATATTGCCCTGTATTCAGGTCTATTGCATTCAAAGTACCCCAAGGTGGTGAAATGGCGGGAAGTCCTTTATTATCTAAAAACTTATTGTACCCTGTCATTTTGTAAGGGATTTTAGACCCTTTTAAATTTGTATTTTGGGAGCCCACTTCTTTTTTTTCTACATCATTCAAATATTGAATTAAAGCTTGTTTTTCATCTGCACCAATATAACCAAATCCTGGCATCATGCCTTTTCCGCTATTAATAAATGCTAGTAGCGCTTTATGCTCATATTTCTTACCAATATTCAAAAGCGTCGGATAGCCACTTTGTTGATTTCCTTCCCGATCTGGAGCATGGCAACTTTGACAATATTGTTTATAGGTTTTTTCTCCTAAGGGAAGAATATTCAATTTTGATGCGTCTTCCACTTTTTTCATGGTTTGAATCCAAGCCATTTCATTGCTGTTTATGTACATTATTCCTTGCGGATCTACCGCTGCACCGCCCCATTCTCCTCCTCCATCAAAACCGGGCAAAATAACAGTTCCTTCTATACTTGGTGGGTCAAACATCGCTCTTTTATACCCTTTAAACTTTTCAATTAATTCTGCTCTATTTTCTGCATAAATACTTATATCTTTTTCGGTTAATTCAAAAGACTGTCTCGCAAAAGGCTTTGGAAGCAGGGGTAAAGGCTGAGTGGGCCATGAAAACTCCCCTTTTAATTTAGACTTTGGCACTGGAAATTCTTTTATTGGATAAATTGGTTTCCCGTTTTTTCTGTCGAAAACAAAAACATAACCATTTTTGGTAATTTGAGCTACTGCTTCTATCTTTTTCCCATTTCGGTTTATTGTTACCAAGTTTGGTGGCGATGGAAAATCTCTATCCCAAATATCATGATGAATAGCCTGAAAATGCCATATTCTTTTTCCGGTTCGAGCGTTTAAAGCTATGACTGAATTTGTAAACAAATTTGCTCCCTTACGGTTTCCCCCATAAAAATCATATGCAGCTGAACCAGTAGGCACATAAAGTATCCCTTTTGTTTTATCTACCGCCATTCCAGCCCAATTATTCCCCGCTCCTACTTCCTCGTTTTTATAGGCATGGGGCGGAAAAGTTTCATAGCCAAACTCTCCTGGATACGGTATAGTATGAAAGGTCCAGGTTAGTTTTCCGGTTTTTATATCAAAAGCCCTAATATCTCCCGGGGCGGCATCTTCGCCCTCCGACAGCCTTAAGGGCATAATGATTAAATCTTCGAAAATTGTACCTGGAGTATTTGAAATTAAAAATTTATTTTGTGCTATTTCTGGCAATCCAGTATGTAAATCTACTTTACCCTTATTGCCAAAACTTTTTATTGGTTTACCTGATTTAGCATCCAATTCCCAAAGATTAGGACCCGCCGTAAACAATATTCTTTTGTCTTCTCCATTTTCCCAATAAGAAACTCCACGACTTGTACTTGCCCAATTTTTCAATGGATCACCAAAACGCCAAATCTCCTTGCCAGTGCTTGCGTCTAAAGCAAAAGCTTGAACAGCGGCATCTACCGCATACAAAACGCCATCAATTATTAAAGGATTTACCTGCATTTGCCCAGAATCAGGCGTTGAATACTCCCAGGAAACTTTTAAATTCTTAACGTTTTGAGTATTTATCTGTTCTAATTTAGAAAAATGGTTTCTATCAGCACCTCCCAAATACTCCGCCCAATCATTTTCAGAACCAAAACTTTGATCTTCAAAAACTGGGGAATAACTACTATTCAATATAAAAAAAGAAAGCACTAAAAAAAAGATGGGTATTAATTTTTTCATTTCTAATTTTGGTCTTTCATCACTTCTGTGATTTCATTTAATTTATTTACTTTAAACTGAAAATCTCCTTTTAGTTTATTCCTTATAATTTGAAGATTATCTAAGGTTTTTTGAATGTTTTCTGGAATAATTTCTTCTAAAATCTCTCTAAATCTTTTTGCAAAAGTCGGCGATTTTCCATTCGTAGAAATCGCAATTTTCAAGTCGTCTTTAACAACCACCGATCCCAAGTAAAAATCGCAAAGGTCTGGCGTGTCTGCTACATTTATTAAAATGTTTTTTGCAATACAGTCTTGTCTCACTTGAATATTAACTTCCTTCGAGTCTGTTCCAGCTATTACAATATTAATATTTTCTAATTGCCTTTTATGGTATTTTTCCTTTAATATTTTAATGGAATGGTGCTTTGCCAACTCAAAGATTTCATCTTTTACAATTGGAGCAACCAATACAATGCTTGCATCTGGAGAATTTTTAACTAAGGCTTCTATTTTTTCTAAACCCACATTGCCTCCACCAACTATTAGAAACTTGAGGTAATTTCCTTTAAGAAAAATAGGAAAAAGAGCATTCATTACATTATAATTTTAAAAATTGGAAGGTTTTAAAAGTAGAAATATACGTTATTTATTTAAAAAACTTTGATAATAATATGTAAAAAAACCAAAAACTATTTTCTAAATGCCTAATTCTGAGGCTAATTTTTTTTTAACACTTCATCTCAATTTATTAAATGTTCTTTTTACATTAATTAAAATAAATAATAAAATTTTTATATTTAATTGAAAAATACCGTAGATATAGCATTTTCTAATGTGTTTAAGTGTCTTAGATTGAAATAAATAGTTAGAATTGTATGGTTTTTTAGATGAATTAAACCAATAAAACTTTCTATATCAATGGCTAATATGGACGATTACTTACCTTGCAAGACCTATTTGGATAAAGAACCTCACGGAAAGATTGAAAACATTACGAAGTTTTTTGATAAAAAAACAGATAAATTTTATTTTGGTTTGATGGCAAGTGACAAAACCATTTTACTAAGAAGTGAAGGATATACTACCAGTAAAGGATGCGAAAATGGAATACTTTCTGTTTTAAAAAATATTGAAATTCTTGACAGGCTAAGCACTTTAAAAGAAGGCAAAAAATATTTTGTGATATTAAAAGCTGGAAACAATAAAGAAATTGGGCGTTCTTGCGATTATAGTTCAGATACCGCTGCTAATGAAGGTATTTTGCTCCTCACAAATTTTGGAAAAACACCAAAAATTGCGCTTAAAGAAAAAAAATTAAATACTACTTCAAAATCGTCCGAAGTAAAATCAAAAACGAATTCTAAAAGTATAAAAACTGCTACTAGTTCTACTAAAACTTCTAAGTCCAAAGAAACCAATCAACCTATATCTCCAAAAAGTGTTGCAAAAAAAAATATAAATACAATAGCAGAACCTATGGTTACCGAAGAAGGAATAGCGTCCAAAACAAATACGTTTTTAAATACATTACTTGGCTATGAATTCGTAGATTTTTATTTGAACAAATCAAGAATTATCGACGCCTATGGCATAACCGGCTTTGCTAAATTTGAAGACGGAAAACATTATTTTGCAGTTTATAATCCAGATGGGAGTATATATTTAAGATCAATTGGTTTTGATTCTATTGAAGAAAGAGACAATGCATTTGACCTAATGGAATCTGCTATTCTTTTAGAAGAAAACTATAAAATTGAATTTGTTGATAATGCTTATTATGCTGTATTGTTTGAAGAAAACGAATTATTGGCTATTTCTAGCCCATTTGCCTCTTTTATTGACGCTTTCGTTATTACTCCAGGTGGCAGACCAAGAGACCATGTAGTGGGAACGATGTTTTAATGCTACTGATAAATTATTTCAAAAAGACTGGTTAAACACCCGTCTTTTTTTTATGCCTTTTCATAAAAATCATTTCTTGTTTTTGAAATAATTACTTAGGTTTACCTAAAATAATTGACTGATACTCATGAAAAAAATCTGTTTAATCTCTTTCCTCTTTCTAATATTCAATTCTTGCAACCATCTTCCCGAAGTAGGCATCAAATCTTTAGGTTTTGGAGATGAAATCGAAGTTCTTCAAAATCTCTTTTTTGAATTTGATGAGGAGCTGGTATTTGATGGCGACTTAAACAAATGGGAAAGCACGCCTTATCTAGATTTTGAGCCTAAAATCGAAGGTAAGTTTAAGTGGATAGGAAAAAAAGAGTTGGTTTTTTCTCCTTCAAAACCAATGCGATTTGCCAACCAATATAAAGCAAAACTCTCAGAGAACCTTTTGAAAAGGAAAAAAGGAAAAATGGGTATAGATAAAAACGAAACCATCAAGTTTCATACACCCTATTTGAAAGTAAAAGATGCTCAAGTGTATTTTGCGAAAAACAAGCAAAATCAGAAAGAGGCCCGAGTCCTTTTGGAACTAAATGGAAAATACGATGCGCACAATATCAAGGACGAAATCACGATTCTGGACGGTGACCGAGTGCTTGACTATAAAATGGTGCCCGCCGAAAATTCATCCAACCTGGTTTTGGCCTTAGCGGCTTTCCCCGAATCAAAAGAAGGAGAAATAACTGCCAACATAGAAGCCAAAGCCGATAATCCTCAAAAATTTAAAACTGCAGAAAAGCTCGACCTTGCTTATTTGCCAGCCGACAAATTAGAGATTTTAAAAATGCAAACTAGTTTTAAGAAACTAAAAGGCTCTATTTATATTAAAACTAACCAACAAATCGAAATTTCCCAACTTGAAAAAAACATTAAAATTGAGCCTGCAGTAAGATATTCAATTGAGCCAGCCGACCAGGGATTTATGATAAAAGGCGAATTTAATCAAGACGATTTGTACAAAATCACCTTGAATAAAAGCATTTCTGGAGTTTTAGGTGGCAAAATGGACGAAGATTATGAAGGAGAGGCATTTTTTGGGAAGGTAAGCCCATATTTAGAATTTACGAATAAAAACGCCCAATACATGTCGAATGTTGGGAACAAAAACATAGGTATCAACATTGTAAACATTCCGAAAGTCAATGTTTCTGTTGCCAAAATATACGAAAATAACATTTTACCCTTTCTAAAAGGCACCAGACGAAGCTATTACGGGGATGAAGAAGAGCAGTATTATTATACTTCTGAAGCAGATATTTATAGTGAATTGATTTCATTAAAAAAAATTGAAACTACAGACCTTCCCCAAAAACAAGGGGTTTCCATTTTAAATTTGCCTTTACCAGACCAAACATCTAAAAGAGGTATTTATTTTATTTCCATAGAATCGGAAGACGAATATTATCGAAAAATTCAGAAAATAGTTTCTGTTTCCGATATCGGTTTAATCACTAAAGTGTCTCAAAATCAAGAAGATGTGATAGTTTTGGCCAATTCTATTATGCAAACAACCCCAATAGCAAACCTAGATGTAAAACTTATAAGCAACAATAACCAAGAAATTACAAAAGGAACCACAGATGCAAATGGAATGGTGGTATTCAAAAACCTAAAAAAGAATAACCCGAATTTCATTTTGGCTATGGTTACGGCAACCACAAAAGACGACTTTAACTATTTGCTTTTTGATGATACAGAAATTGAAACTTCTCAGTTTAACATAACTGGAAAAAACTTTAATGAAGCAGGATTAGATGCCTTTATTTATGGAGATCGTGAGATTTATCGCCCTGGCGAAACTATTAATCTGAATACCGTAATAAGAAATAACAATTGGGAAACCCCGAGTTCTATTCCTATAAAAATTCAAGTTAAACAACCAAACGGCAAAGAAATAAGCTCACTTATGACCCAAACCAACTTATCGGGTGCCATCAGTCACTCAGTAAAATTAGAACGGTCTGCTCTTACTGGTTTCTATAATATCGATGTTTTTACTGGAAATAATGTACTAATTGGTTCCAAAAGCATATCGGTTGAAGACTTTATGCCTGACCGAATAAAAGTTACTTTGGATGTACCTGAAAAAGTGGAACTCAACGAAAAAGTAAATGTGAAATTACAAGCCAACAATCTATTTGGTCCGCCAGCGGCGGATAATAAATATGAACTTGATTTTTCAATCAAGCACAAAACCTTTCAACCTAAGGGTT
>DAIQBE010000123.1:0-8085 GCA_036781325.1 Leadbetterella sp.
GAAATATCACCTCATTTCTTTTAGCCTCTGACCTTGTAAAAATAGGAATAATTTCTTTGTGCGCAAAATCCTATAGGGGTGTTCCTTTTTTCTTCTACTCTATAAAATGTTAGGTGGAATAAAATTACTTTTTGTGTTGGTTAAATAACGCTACCTTATTAGAAATATATTTACCAATATAAACACCGGCAATAGCAGGTAATGAGTAACAGAAATAAATTACCAACTCAAAAGGGATAAGATTATGGCTACCTCTGTAAACAGTTGCTTCATAAAAGCTGACTAGAGGAAAAATTAATAGTAGGAAAAGTCCAGAGAGCCAAGGATTAAGTTTGAATATATATCCTACAACTATTCCTTCAAAAAAGAATAAGAAAGCACAAAGCACTGTATAATTATTTCTTAAGAAACTAGAATAATAATATTCTCCTTTTTGAGGTAAACTTGTTTGCTGAATTGTACTACAAAAAAATATCAATAAGAAACCCAAAAAGACAAGGAGAATATATTTTCTTAATTGGGAAATCTTTTTCGGCATTTTCATAGATAGCTTTTTAGGAACTTGATTTCATTTTTTATCGAACTTAATATTTAAATAGTCCGCCTATAAAGGAACTTGATCCATACAAAAATATGAAAAATTAAAGAAGATTCAATAGGACGCAAGGGATGCGTTCGAATAATAAACAATGTACTGCTGTACCACCCAGACATTGATTGTATACAGGATGAAGCGGCATTCCTACTTTCTTCTTCGTTGCAAAATGTGGTTGTTGGTGTTGTTTTCAGTTATCCAATGAAAACCGTTATTTATCAATCTGAAGTATTTTATTTCAACCGATTGTCTTTTTGCCGAAATTTAAATTGAATCGTTTTTAATTGTGCCTTATAGCTTGAGCCTAGTAGAATCTATCACTTCCAACCAAAACCGATACCAAACTGTGCAATTACTTCCTTTTCATAGTACGAAATGCCTACTTTTAGAATTCCTTTGTTTAATAAATTGATGGCAACTCCACCTTCACCAACAAACTTGTAAGACTGTTGGTCAGTGTTTTTCATCCATCGTGTTCTTTGAAAATCCCCAAAAGAATTGTATTCATCGCCTTCTAAATACAAGCCTCTGTTTAGTACTCCACCGCCAATATATATCCAGGCGGGTTCACGAACCTTAAAATTAAATCCAAGAATATAACTCCAATTGTTATGCTGAAAGTCTCCTGTAAAGGTTACATCGTTAGAACTAGAGGTATAACCACTATTGTCTACAGTAGCCAATAATCCTCCGCGATTAAATATTTCTTTATTAACCTTTAATTTCATGTAAAGATTGGCTTTTTGGGTGTTGAGTGTACCCATAGACAAACCAACTTGGTTTTCTTTATCAAAATCAAAGGAAAGATATTTCATTGAGTTTGATTTAAATAATAGCTTTCTTTTTGCAGCCTCTATTCGTTTTTTTGCCATTGGAGTTCTTAAGCTAGTGGGATATTTTTGAAGGTATTCTTCAAAGTTGTCGATAGCTGACTGCCAATTTTGTTTTTTAAATGCCTTTTCACCTAAATCAAATTGTGCTTCATCTAATAGAATAACCGCCTTGGATGTGTATTTTCCAAATGGATATTTGTTTAAAAAGTTTGAAAAAGAAGATACAGTATTGGTGATTTTGGCAGCGTTAAAATCCTCTTCTTCAAATTTTTCAGCTAGTAATCTTTTGGCCTCTGTAATATATTTTCCAGCATATATATTTGTAATATAGCTATTCAAAGCATTTGAATTGTCACTATTTTTTGCAAAATTAAAGGCTTGTAGGTCTAGCTCATCCATTCTACTTTTAGCTTCTAAAGTGTATTCACCAGTATTGTATGTATTCAAAAAGGTGTAAAACGAACCCCAAGTTTGCAATATAGATGCCATCAACCATGACACTTCGCGTCTTTTAGTTGAGTAAGGAAATTCTTCCAGGTAAGTTTTACCAACAATACTATTTCTGTTTACTTTAATTTGATTATAAAGACTTTTTTCTCTCTCTAAATAGTATTCAATGGTTTTTTCTATTTTTGAAACTTCATATTTGGCTACTATTTGAAGCTCATTCGGATTCTCTGGAAGCGTTTTATAGAATTCTACCACTTTTCTCTTTGCGGTTTCCCAATCTTTTGTGCGGGTTATGCTTTCGATTTCATTAGCTATTGAAGATGTGTTTTGACCAAAAAGTGTACTTGTAGATATAAACAGGAACAACAAGGTTAGTTTTTTCATAGGTAAATAATAAATACTTAATTTAAAAATGGGTCTTTTTTAGCAGATGTTTTGTTGGCATTATCAGTTAAAGAAAGTACTTTAAGATATACTAAGGCATTTTTTACACTAGTAACATTGTCAAATCCAGCTATTGAAGCTACGTCAAGGTATTTATAACCTTTAAAAGAAACTTTGTTTCCAGCTAAATTAACCATTTCACGAGAGGCCATTTGAAGGCAGTTGTTTAAACCTTGATTGCAGGTTAAAGTAATAGTATTATCTCCCTCTGAATTCACATCAATTTTAAACTCAATTTCCCTGATGTTGAATCTATATTCGGTATAAAAATTAAAATTTACCCATTTTATTAAAGCCTCACCGTTTTCTCCAAGTTCAAAATTATTAAAAACAGGGTCAGCGATTTTCATTTTTTCATTGATGTATTTTATTGTTTGATCTTTGGTGTAATTTTGGCCAAAAATTGGTAATGATAGAGTGAGAAAGAAAAAAGTCAGTGTCAGTAATTTCATAGTTGGTTATTTGGTATTAAAAATCAAAAATAATTGTTAAAAACTTTTTTTGAAAGAAATTTTAACATTTTCTAATTTAATTTTTGTGCATTTTGATGTATTATATTAGGATTAATATGCTATTTCGGGATGTTTTATTAACAACTATAATTTTAGTAAAATTGAAAACAGGTGATTTCTTATTTATCGTTCCAATTAAAGTAATTAAGTATTTTAAGTAGTGAATTCAATTAATATTAATTTAGTTAGAAGGTGATCCAACCAAATCTTATTAAGTTAGGTTGGAATATAATACTTGAAATTAGGCTACTTCCCAATTTTGAAATTTTGGCTTTTTGCCCTACTATTAGCAGAAGTAAAGTTTTTTTCTAACAATTTGAGATGCCAAAGCTTGTATTTGCTTTAGGATAATGGCTTGATTTATCCAAGTAAATGCAAATTGTTTCCAAAGGTCAAATTTGTCATTTCCATTAAAAGGAAAAAAAATCAAAACCAATTTATTTGGCTAAATGTGTGGTTATTTGGGAACTTATTCCTACTAGCATTACCATAATTTTTAAATGATTTAAATTTAACAAAATAGCAGAAATATCATAAAAACTGTATCTAAATTAAAAATTATACATACTTTTAGTGTTTTATAAAACCCAAATAAATGAATGTAAGTGTAAATTCAGACAGTAGTAATTTAATTAGAAAGCCACTTTTAAGCTTTTGGCAAATTTGGAATATGAATGTAGGTTTCTTCGGAATTCAATATAGTTTTGGATTACAACAAACCGCAGTCAATCCAATTTTTTCATTTCTGGGAGCTCATGCTCACGATTTACCCTTATTGAATTTGGCAGGACCAATGACAGGTTTATTAATCCAACCCATTATCGGAGCATTATCTGACAAAACTTGGTCGCCTAAATGGGGAAGACGAAAACCATTTTTTTTAATAGGAGCTATTTTTTGTAGTTTATGTTTATTTTTATTTCCATTTAGCTCTGCTTTATGGATGGCGGTAGGTTTGTATTGGGTATTGGATGCAGCCAATAATACCGCAATGGAGCCTTACAGGGCTTTTATTGGAGACAAACTTCCTTCCGAGCAGCATACTTTTGGTTTTCAGATGCAGAGTTTATTTGTTGGGGCGGGAATTACCATTGCGAATTTATCCTTATTTGTTTTTC
The DNA here is from genome assembly GCA_036781325.1 of Leadbetterella sp. GTDB lineage: Bacteria > Bacteroidota > Bacteroidia > Cytophagales > Spirosomataceae > Leadbetterella. Next base: position 3,953 of record DAIQBE010000123.1, read on the forward strand.
AAAATTTTTTTAGTGAACCTGCCACAACTGCTGCTATATGCCAAACTGACTATACCAATTCTATTCCTACTTGGGTATATTATTCCTTTTTTATTGGTGCTTTTTGTTCCATTACCTCTGTTTTATGGTCCATGTTTAAGACTCCTGAAATTCCACCGAGTGAGGAAGAATTAAAAGAAATACAAGCTTTCAATCATAATAAACCGCACCCATTTTTTCAAATGATTTTTGTGCTGTTTTCGTTAACTAGTGTTCCAATCTTATTTTGGTGGTTTTTACGTAATAGTATGTCAACCAATATGTTGTGTATTTTACTTTTCCCTATTAGTTTACTTTGGGTTATTATTCTATTCAAAATAGTTAAACAAAAAACCAAAAATAGTTATATCATTATTTTAGCGGATATTTTAAGTCCATTGATTGAAATTGTGGAAGCTATTATTAAAATGCCTAAATTATTATGGCAATTAGGTTTGGTTTATATGTTTCAATGGTATGCATTGTTTTGTTATTGGCAATTTATAACTCCTGCGATCAAAAGAACCTTGTATAAAGTATCGGCAGCAGACGAGGAAAAATCCTCCCAATTATTAGCAGCCTGTAAAAAGGGAATTACATTGTCTAGTGCTGATATGAATTTTTTAAAACATATTTCTTCACTTACACAAGAAGCCGTTGGACATACGGGTTTAATGAATGGAACTTACAATTTTGTAACAATGCTCATTGCTTTGGCATTGGTTCCGTTGGCACGAAAATATTCTTCAAAAATTATTCATACTTTTTGTTTATTATTTACTGCATTTGCTTTATTAATGATACCTCAAATTGAAAACAAATATATGCTTTTTATTCCTATGGTATTCTTTGGGATTGGGTGGGCATCTATGATGGGATTACCCTATTCTATGGTTTCTAGCGTTATTCCAACAGATAAAAGAGGCGTTTATATGGGAATAATAAATATGATGATAGTAGTTCCTATGCTTATTCAAACGATAACATTTGGTCCAATTTTAAAATATGTATTAAACGATAATCCTATAAATGCCATTTATGTTGCAGGAATTTTGTTTATTTTAGCAAGCATAAGTGTGTTATTTATGAAAGTAAAAAAAGAAAATCATTGATAAAATAAGAATAAAATTAGTGTGATTTAAGAAGCAAGAAAATGAAGAAAGTAATATGTATCGGCGAGGCCTTAATTGATTGGATCTGTACGGATAAGAATGTTGATTTATCTCAAGGGCAACATTTCATTAAAAAAGCGGGCGGCGCCCCATTTAATGTAGCTATCGCCATTGCAAGATTAGAAGGGAATGCCGAATTTTTTGGTTCAGTGGGAAACGACCCATTTGGAAAATTACTCAAAAATACCTTAATTGAAGAACAAGTTTTAGTTGATAATTTTTTTACTTTAGACCATGCAAGCACCACTTTTGCCTTTGTTTCTTTATTTGATAATGGCGAAAGAGACTTTATTTTTCAAAGAAATGCAGATGCTTTGTTAGATTTTAATGACTTGAAATTCAGCGAAGATGAAAAAATTTGGCATTTTGGTTCAGCCACAGGATTTTTAGAAGGAAAATTACAAGAAACCTATTATAAAACACTAGAATTTGCTAAATCAAAAGGCGAATTTATCTCATTCGACCCCAATTTTAGAACAGATTTATGGCGAAATAATAATCAAAATTTCATTAAACACTCTTTAGAGTTTATTAAAAAATCAGATTTCGTAAAGATGAGTGAGGAGGAACTTTTTTTAATTATTCCAAATAAAAATAGGGCAGAAGCCGTACAAGAAGTACATAAAATGGGAGCTAAAATTGTGGTAATTACGTTGGGAAGCGAAGGCTCTTTTCTAAGTTTTGAAACTCAAAGTGAAGTCGTTCCCACCATTAAAGTTACACCCATTGACACCACAGGAGCTGGAGATGCCTTTGTGGGTGGAATGCTTTGGCAAATTAGCAAAAAATTACCCAACGATTTTAACACTTGGAAAGAATATGTAAGTCTTGCTAATATAATAGGAGCAAAAACTACTACAGCTTACGGAGCGATTGAGGCTTTGCCAAAATTAAGTGAAATTAGGTCCTTTACCTCCCAAAACATAGATGCCTAAACTTTGTTAAACTAGTAGCTTTAAAATATTAAACTGTAAAAAACAAGCCAAAATTAGAATGCAACAAGCTTACAAACTTGCGCTATTGCAAAGAATTATTCAAAAAAATTCTATGAAATTAGATACTAATTTCAGCTTGCGATTGGGTAGTAATTTTCCAATAATTTATGATTTATTTTATCAAATCTATGCTAAAAATGAATTTGAATTTCATCTGGAAGAATTATGTAAAATTTTATTTCAAAAATATGCCGAACGGTCGGCTGAATTAAAAAAAATAGATACAAAAAGAGAATTAGAACCTGATTGGTTATTAAGCAATGATTGGGTGGGGATGATGATGTATGTGAATCATTTTTCGGAAAATTTATCGCATTTTGAAACTAAAATTCCCTATTTAAAAGAACTTGGTGTGAATGTAGTGCATTTGATGCCTTTACTGGAAGTGTCTGATAATGAAAATGATGGAGGCTACTCTGTAAAAAATTATCGAAAAGTAAATCCTACATTAGGAACTATTCAAGACTTGGAACATTTAGCCAAAAACTTACATAAAGAAGGTATGGTTTTGACTTTAGATTTTGTTTTGAATCATTGTGCTGATGAACACGAATGGGCTGTGAAAGCTAAAAACGGCGAGGAAAAATATAAAAATTACTTTTATTTTCACAAGAATAGACTTATTCCTGATCAATTTGATAAAGAAATTACCGAAATTTTCCCGGAAATTGCTCCAGGTAATTTTACCTATATTGAAGAACTTCAGGAATGGGTAATGACACTTTTTAATTCTTATCAATGGGATTTAAATTATAGAAATCCTGAAGTTTTTATAGAAATGATGGATATTTTGTTATTTCTTGCCAACAAAGGTGTGGATATTTTCCGATTGGATGCGGTGGCTTTTATGTGGAAAGAACTTGGCACCAACGGACAAAATTTACCTCAGGTGCATACCCTTTTGCAGCTAATAAAATTGTGTGGGAAAGTGGTTGCACCCAGCGTTTCTTATATTGCCGAAGCCATAGTAAGCCCCAATGAAATAATAAAATATTTTGGCGAAAACGAACACCAAGCCGATGAATGTGATGTGGCTTACAACGCCACTCTTATGGCATTATGTTGGGAAGCTCTAGCCTCCCAAAATGTATCTTTATTGAAAATTTCCATGCAAAACATCCCTCAAAAACCTTTGCATACTACTTGGATAAACTATATGCGCTGCCATGATGATATTGGCTTGGGATTTGAAGATAAATTTATATATCAATTAGGAAAAAATGCAGATTTGCATAGAAAATTCTTATTGGATTTTTATTGTAATGGCACTTCCGATTCTTGGGCAATAGGCAGAGCGTTTATGAGTAATCCTAAAAATGGAGATGCTAGAATTTCAGGAAGTATGGCTTCACTTTGCGGTTTGGAAAAAGCTGTTCAATCTAAAAATCATTCAGAAATTCAGTTAGCCATCGCCAGAATTAATTTATTACATAGCTTTATTTTGTCTTATGGCGGTTTGCCAATCATTTATTCGGGCGATGAATTGGCAATTTTAAATGATTATTCCTATGAACAAGATAAAGAAAAAATGAATGATAATCGTTGGATTCATAGACCAGTAATGGATTGGAAATTAGCTGAATTAAGGAAAAAAGAAAGTAGCATTGAATTTCAAGTTTTTCAAAATTTAAAACATTTAATTGCAGTAAGAAAAAGCGAAAATATATTTTCTGATTATAATTCTATTGCTTTTGAAGAAACCTTTGACGAAAGATTTTTAGGCTTTTTGCGTTGGAACAAAGCGAATGAACGGATTTTAATATTGAATAATTTTACCGATAAAAGCATACAAATCAACGCCTCTCTATTTTCAAAATTACAATGGAGGAGTCAAATTTCTTTAGACATTGCTACCAATCAAACCTATTTAATTACAAATATGGAGTTAAAACCATATGGGTTTTTGTGGTTGAAAGAGGTATAATTGAGTTTATAAAATATATTTTCT
>DAIQBE010000124.1:0-7955 GCA_036781325.1 Leadbetterella sp.
TGAGGTCATTGGGATGTTTGTTTAGAATCTTATGACTATACAAGTCTTAAGTATCTATCTTTGCAAGTGAATAAGGCATTTAGTTGCTTTATGTTTTTATTCTCTTCATTTAAAGGTAGTTGTTGAACTTGTTTAGAGTATAAATTTGTATTATAATCATAATACTATGAGATAGAGTATTATCATTTTATTAGGTTTCGGGAATAATATTCCATTATTTTTGTTAGAAAGTTTTAAATAACATTGTATTTTTCCAAGAAATAATATGTGTGGAATTGTTGCTTACGTCGGTTATAGGGATGCGGCCCCATTAATCTTAAAAGGACTAAAAAGGTTAGAATATAGAGGTTACGATAGCTCTGGAATTGCTCTATTAAATGGCAGCCTCAACATTTATAAAAAAAAAGGTAAAGTTATTGACCTAGAAGCAGTATTACCAAAAAATGAGCTTCATGCTACAATAGGAATTGGTCATACGCGTTGGGCTACACACGGTGAGCCCAATGATATAAATGCGCATCCACATTTATCAAATGGAGGCAAATTGGCCATAATTCATAATGGAATTATTGAAAATTATGCAACCATCAAACAAAGTTTAATTAATAAAGGCTATGTATTCCATAGTCAAACTGACACTGAAGTTTTAGTAAATTTTATTGAAGAAATAAAAAAAACTAAAAATTGCGATACTCCAGAAGCCGTTAGAATTGCTTTAAAAGAAGTAGTTGGTGCTTACGCAATAGTAATATTAGATTATGATAATCCAGGCCAATTAGTGGCAGCAAGAAAAGGAAGCCCATTAGTAATTGGAATAGGCGAAAATGAATTTTTCTTTGCCTCAGATGCTACCCCGATCATTGAGTATACAAAAGAAGTGGTTTACCTTGATGACTTGGAAATAGCTATTGTAAATACAGAAGGATTAATTATCAAAAATTTACAAAATGAAGAGCAAGATCCCTATATCCAAACTGTGGAATTAGAACTTGAAGCAATAGAAAAAGGTGGCTATGATCATTTTATGCTGAAAGAAATATTTGAACAGCCAAAATCTATAGCCGATTGTTTGCGTGGAAGGATAAACGCAGAAGAAGCAATAATTCAATTAGGTGGAATGAGAGAACACTTATCAAAACTGGCTAAAGCGAAAAGAATCGTTTTTGTAGCTTGTGGTACTTCTTGGCATGCGGGTTTAGTAGGAGAATATTTGTTTGAAGAATTAGCAAGAATCAATGTGGAAGTAGAATATGCCTCAGAATTTCGTTACAGAAATCCTATAATTAAAGAAGGCGACTTTGTTATTGCTATTTCCCAATCAGGTGAAACTGCAGACACATTGGCAGCATTAGAAATGGCCAAATCAAAAGGTGCCATAATACTTGGTATATGTAATGTTGTTGGTTCATCGATTTCCAGAATTACTGATGGTGGAATATATACCCATGCTGGCCCTGAGATTGGAGTAGCAAGTACAAAAGCATTTACCGCGCAAGTATCCGTTTTAACCATGTTGGCTATTGCAACTGCTCAAGTAAAAGGCACTATTACTGATCATACGTATAGGAGACTTTTATTAGAAATGGCGGCAATACCTCTAAAAGTGGCACAAATTCTTAAAAAAGCTGAAGAAATTAAAGATATTGCCAAACTATTTACTTTTGCACAAAATTTTATTTTTTTAGGTAGGGGTCTAAATTTCCCTGTGGCTCTTGAAGGTGCCTTAAAGTTAAAAGAAATTTCATATATTCATGCCGAAGGTTATCCAGCGGCAGAAATGAAACACGGACCCATTGCTTTAATTGATGAAGATATGCCAGTAGTATTTATTGCTTCAAAAGATAGCTCTTATGAGAAAGTAGTTTCAAATATTCAAGAAGTTAAAGCCAGAAAAGGTAGAGTTATTGCAATAGTGACTGAGGGAGACGAGCAAGTAAAAAATATGGTTGATTTTGTAATTGAAATTCCGAATACGCATGAAGTTCTTCAGCCTTTACTTACCGTGATTCCTTTACAATTAATTTCCTACTATATTGCCGTTTTAAGGGGCCGAAATGTTGATCAACCTCGAAACCTTGCTAAATCTGTCACCGTAGAATAAAACAAAAATGGCAACAAAATATCTTTGTTGCCATTTTTTAACATAAAAACTTCTAAAATTCCTTTTGAAAATTCATGAAAATAAAATCAAAAGGATCTAAAAATGCTTCATTTTTTTTTAAAGTGTAATGCAAATGTGGTCCAGTCACTTTTCCTGAAGATCCAACTTTCCCAATCACCTGATTTTTTACAATTGATTGCCCTACTTTAACTTTAACACTACTCAGATGACCATATGTTGACTCAAAACCATATTTATGCTGAATCTTAATAAAATTTCCTAAATCAGATTTATAACCAGAAGAGATTACCTTTCCATTTCCACTGGCTATTACTTTCTCTCCTTTTGTACCTTTTAAATCTATTCCTCTATGAAACTTTACTACCCCATGAACAGGATGATTTCTTGCCCCATAAAAAGAATTTACAGAAATCTCTCTTAGTAGAGGATTTCCCGCAGGTATATTGCTAATAAAATAAGTTTTAAAAGGATCGTGGTGAATATATCTAACTATTTCTTCAAGATTGGATACCGGTGATAGTTCTGCTTCCCAATAATCCTCAATTACTAATTCCTTTTCAAGAACGGGTAATACTTCTGGTTTAGAATATTGTCCGAAAGAATGAATAATAGCAGAAAAAAAACAAATAAAAATTTTATCCATGAATATTTATGAATTAAAAAATCTCACAAAAATACGCATAATAAAAAATATTACTTAAATTTTCGGATAAAACACCATTTTGATTAAATGAAGATAATAGAAACTAAAATTGAAATACAAGCCTATCTAAAAAATAATTCGAATTCAAAAATAGGATTTATACCAACTATGGGTGCACTTCACCAAGGGCATTTAGAACTAGTAAAAAGGTCAAAAGAAGAAAACGATGTATCGGTTTGTAGTATTTTCGTTAACCCAACTCAATTTAACAATTCAGAAGATTTATTAAAGTATCCAAGAACCTTGGAAGAAGATTGCAATAAATTAAAGGAAATAGGTTGCGATGCTGTTTTTGCACCTTCTTTTGAAGAAATGTACGTTTCAATGCCTACAATTAAATTTGATTTTGGACATTTGGAACATATTATGGAGGGGAAATTTCGGCCTGGACATTTTAATGGAGTTGGGATAGTGGTATCAAAACTTTTTAACATCGTAAAACCTACACAGGCATATTTTGGACAAAAAGACATACAACAAGTTGCAGTAATTAAATCCTTAGTTAAAGATTTAAGCTTTGATTTGAAAATAATTGTGTGTGATACCATAAGAGAAAAAAATGGGCTTGCAATGTCATCGCGAAATAGGAGGCTTTCTGAAAATGCAAAAGAAATAGCACCTAAAATCTATGAATCTTTATTGCTAGCAAAAAAACTATTGCTAATGGGAGTAAATGCTGAAAATACAAAATTAGAAATTCGCAACTTCTATAAAAATTTCCAGCAGTTTGAACTTGAATATTTTGAAATAACTGATTACAGCTCCCTAGAAAATATAGCATTTCATAAAGCGGAAGGCCAAACCGCAGTTATCATTGCTACTTATTTAGATGGAGTAAGACTTATAGATAACCTAATATTTTGAACTAAAACCAGCCTTTTGTTTGTTCGGCTTTAAACAATATTTAAAAATGAATTGGAATAAAATAATCACAATTGAAGAATTAGAAGATATAAAGAAGGAATCAAATACTATCCCTATTCTAATATTTAAACACAGTACCAGATGTTCGATTAGTAGTACTGCCTTAGATAGATTTGAAAGAGCTTGGGCTAAAAACCTTGAAAATAAAAATGTTAAACCTTATTACTTAGACCTAATTGCCAACAGAGAAGTTTCAAGCGCTGTTGCAAAGCAGTTTAATGTACAACATGAATCACCTCAACTTTTATTAATAAAAAACGGAGAAAGTATTTATGATGAATCGCATTATGGTATTTCTTTTGACGATGTTTTAGAAAAAATTCAATAAGCAATTACAACAAAATAATTAGAAAGTTTTTCAATGAATATCAAATGCTCGGAGCTATAATCGGGCATTTTTATTTTTCCAACAAAAACATCTCCCTTCTTTTCGATTAATAAATTTTTTTTAAAATCTACTTTTCTTTTACCATATAATTTATACAAAGCTTCTTTGGCAGACCAAATGATGGATGCTTGATCTATTTTATCGCCTATTAATTGTAATTCAGCAGAAGTACACAAACGATTTAATATTTTAACCATTTTTGGCTGTGGCTTTTCAATATCTATACCTAAAGGCTTATATTTCCTTAATACCACTCCAACAAAGTCTCTTGTATGCGAAATAGACATTTGCCAATCAGAATTTGCTAAAAATGGTTTACCATGTTCATCCTTATCAATACTAGTAAATGAAATATTATTTTCCAGACATGCACTTTTTATAGTTATTCTACTTACCAAAAATTCAACTCTTTTATTTTCATTTACTATTTCATTGGCCAACATTAGATAATCAGCTTCTAAATCAAAGTTTATTTTCAATTCATTTAAAGTTTCAGTAATTTTCCAAACAGTTAAATGAATTTCATTACAAACAATTTTGTTAAAAAACAGAGGCATAATAAGGAGTGAAAAGTAATTTTTAGAGAATAGAAAGCAAATTAAAGTATTAATTAATAAAAATGAATTTTAATATTCAAAAAATAGATTCTTTTACTGGACATCGCGACTGCATATATACATTATCTGAAGGAATAAATGCAAATTCATTTTTTTCAGCAGGGGCAGATGGAATGGTTGTGAATTGGTCAACCCTTAGTCCTGACCTAGGAAGACCTCTTGTAAAAGTTCAAAATTCAATCTATTCCATTTTACATAATAAAGAAAACAATGAACTCTTGGTAGCAAACAATTTTGAAGGTATCCATTTAATTAATTCGGATTCACTGAAGGAAACCGCATCTTTGAAACTCGGAAATGCTTCCTTTTTCGACATTAAAACCTATCAGAATCTACTATTTGTTGGGGATAATTTGGGCCAAATTCATGTAATAGATAAAGAAACACTAAGTTTCAAAAAACATTTAAAAGCTTCAGAGAAAAGTGTAAGAAGTATTGCAATTAATGAAAATACTGGAGAAATGGCTGTTGCATATAGCGATTGGTTAATTAGGGTTTTTGATCTAGATACCTATAAACTAAAATTTGTTTTAAAAGGCCATAAAAATTCAGTTTTTACTCTAAAATATATTAACAATGGTAAAGTTTTGGTGTCCGGTTCAAGAGATGCTCATTTGTTAGTTTGGGATGCAGAAAACAACTATAATTTACAATTAGATATTCCAGCCCATTTATATGCTATAAATGATATAATATTTTTGGAAGGCTTAAATCTTTTAGCCTCTTGCAGTATGGATAAATCAATAAAACTTTGGAATGCAGATAACCTTAAGTTAGTAAAGGTAATAGACAAAGCAAGGCACGCCGGACATGCAACATCCATAAATAAACTCCTTTGGATTAACGAAACCCAAACTTTACTATCTGCAAGCGATGACAGAACAATATCAATGTGGAAATTATTTTAATATGTTTTCATTTTTTTGTTATTTTGTGAAAAATAAATACTAATTACTCCCAAACGAACGTATCTTTCAGAAATATGGAGATATAATACGTTTTTTTCCTTTTGTTTTAATATAAAAATAATTGCAAAAAGAGTATCCAAAAAAATAAAAAATGAAGATTACAGCATTAGAAATAAAACAGCATGAGTTCGAAAAATCATTTCGAGGATATGACATCGACGAAGTAAATAATTTCTTATCTAACCTAGCTCAAGAATGGGAAAGAATGCTAAATGAAGCTAAAATGCTAAAAATGCAATTAGAAATTTCCGAAAAAGAAGCTTCGAAATTAAGAGAAGTAGAAATGACGCTAATTAAAACACTACGCACCGCTGAAGATACCAGCACAAGAATAACAGAAAATGCTAGTATTGAAGCTTCAAAAAAAATAGAAAATGCTCAACAAGAAGCAAATGAAATGCTTAATGAGGCAGAAAGCCAAGCTAAACAAATTTTAGAAGATGCAGAACAAAAAGCAGCAAGCATTCAAACCACAGCCAAATTGGAGTTCGAAGAATTAGAAAATAACTTTATTTCTCTAGAATTAAAAAAGAAAAATTTGATTGATTCTATACAAAGTATTGTAAATGAGGCTACTGTAATAGTAGATAAGCACATTACAGGAAGTAAAACTGAGCAAAGCAATATAAAATCAAGTTCAAAAAAACCATTGGAAATTAAGCAAGAAATTAATTCAGCAAGCTTAGAGGTAGAGCAATTGCCTATTGTTGAATCTTTTGAATCCGACTTGAAGCAGGAATACCTAGAAATGGAAGAAAATGATGATACACAGCACTTAAATTTTTCATCCGCTGTTAATGAAATTCATCTTGATTCCATAAATCAAAAAAATAATATTGAAATTATTGAAGGCATTGGTCCAAAAATAAAAGAAATTCTAAACAATGCAAGAATATTAACTTTTAGAGATATTGCAACTACTCCAATCTATCGAATAAAAGATATTCTAAATGCTGCAGGCCCTCATTTTGGTATTCACGATCCAAGTACATGGGTTGAACAAGCATTATTAGCCGAAGATGAGCAATGGGAAAAATTGGAAGAATTGAAAAAGTTTTTAATTGCCGGCAAAATACCAAAAGAAAAACAAGAGCCAATTACTGCCACCCGACTAGAAACCAATGAAAGTAATACAGAGGAAATGCTGGATAAAGTAAACAAAGTAAAAGCGGCCATTAGAAAAGCAATGGTAGAAAAAGGGGAAAGTAAAACGCTTAATGATGTTTTGCAAAAAGGTGAAACAAAAACTGTAAATGAATTTGTTGCTGAAAAAAACCAAGGGGGTTCATTTTTTGATAGCCTAAGCTAATTTATGGGACAAATTACCTTAGAGGGTATGGAATTTTTTGCCTATCATGGACATATGGATGAAGAGCAAAAAATTGGCAATAAGTATTCCATTGATGTCAGTATTGATGCTGATTTATCGGCACCTGCAAGTACTGACAATTTAAAAGACACCATAAACTATGGAGAAGTATATGATATGGTAAAAACTGTGATGGCAAAAAAACACAGACTATTAGAACATGTTGGTTATGAAATAATTACAGCAATAAAAGCAAGATTTATCCATATACAAAAAGTAACTGTACAAGTATCCAAATATAACCCACCAATAGGTGGTGTCTGCCATAAAGCTAAAGTAACTTTAGAAGAAGTATTTTAAAATAAATAAATTTTGAAAAATAGGGAAAATATTTTTACCCTCCAATTTTGGTTGCTATGCACGAGTTCATTCTTGTTCTTTTCAAGCTTCAATATGTTGATTCCCGAATTGCCCGACTACTTATCAAGCATGGGTGGTGGTGAATTTAAAGGATTAATTATTGCTCTATTTACACTAACAGCAGGGATTTCAAGGCCTTTTAGTGGAAAGTTGACGGATAGAATTGGAAGAGTACCCGTAATGGCATTCGGATCATTAGTCTGTTTTGTTTGTGGTTTTTTGTATCCCATTTGCACTACCGTATTCCCATTTTTACTTCTAAGGTTGGTTCACGGTTTTTCTACTGGCTTTAAACCTACAGGCACTGCCGCATATATTGCAGACATTGTTCCAATTAATAGAAGAGGAGAGTCAATGGGTCTACATGGGCTTATTGGAAGTTTAGGTATGGCTTTTGGTCCGGCTCTGGGATCATGGATTGTTCAAGAGTTTAACATGAATACCCTCTTCTATGCTTCTTCAGGATTATCACTTCTTTCAATTTTAATTTTAGTAAATATGAAA
>DAIQBE010000125.1:0-7827 GCA_036781325.1 Leadbetterella sp.
CATTAAAGAAATTGATTTTAGTATATTAATCAATAATTTATTTAATAAGAAATTTGAATCTAATGGGTATACCTACAGCTATTTAACCGATACAAAAATTATTGAAAACTTCGTTTTTCCTCAAGCAGGTACTAATGTTTTGGCTGGTTTTCGTGTAAGATTTTAGAAAATTATTACCTCCTCATAGCCAAAAGAGCAGCTTTTTGTTATTTAATATTGGTTATGAGGAGGTTCTCTTTTCAAATGAACAAATCTGAAAAGTTTAAAGTAACCCTATTTTTTTCTTCAATTACACCATTTAAAGTACTTTTTTGGAGTTGCCTTCATTTGGTGTTAAAGTTTTATTGGATTTAATTCGAAATTCTAAGTAATTTATGAGGAATCGAAAAAGCCACGACGATATTGATTTTTTTGTCTAATACGTATAGAATTAAGGATATTGAATTTTTTTCAATATTTTGCATCATAAATATTTTTTTATGATTCAAAAATCTTCTAATCAATTATTAAAACTCCTTGGTGTTGGCTTTGGAATTGCCGTAACTATTGGCGGAACAATTGGAACCGGTATTTTAAGAAAACCAGGCCCTATTGCCGCTCAGTTACAAGAACCTTGGTTGATAATGGCTGTTTGGGGAGCTGTAAGTATATATGCTTTTTTAGGAGTACTATGTGCCATAGAATTGGGTGTTTCTCTTCCGCAAGCAGGTTCATGGTATGTTTATGCTAGAAGAGCGTTTGGTAATTATTTTGGCTTTGTAACTGGAATTACGAGTTGGTTGGGCACCGTAGCTGCTTTAGGATTTGGAGCATTTACTATGAGTGAATACATTGCCATTTTGATCCCACCAATGTCGGAATATTTAATTTGGTTGGCTATGGGTATTTTGATAGTACTTACTTGTTTTCATTTCACCGGAACCAAGTCTGGAGGAAGGTCGCAAGAAATTTTATCATTTTTAAAAGCACTTGGTTTATTAATATTTGTCATTCTTTGCTTTTTCAATGGACAGGAGTTAGATTATTCTGTTTTAAAAAATACTGTAGAGAAAACACAGAAACCTGCCTTACTTTTTGGAATTATTGCTACACTTCAAGCGGTTTTTTATACATTCGATGGATGGCATACAGCTTCTTATTTTTCAGAAGAAAACGAAGACCCTGCCAAAAATATGCCCAAATCTATGATTTTCGGTGTTTTAATGGTGATAGCTATTTACTTATTAGTAAATGCAGCTATACTTTATATTATTCCTATTGAATATCTCGCAAATTCAAAACTTGCAGCTGCAGATGCAGTGCAACTTATTTTTGGAGCTAAGTCTGCAAAGATTGTTACCCTATTTTTGATGCTTTCTATTTTAGGAATGTTGAATGCCCAAATTATGTTTGCACCAAGAATAATATTTTCTATGAGCAGAGATGGTTTATTTCATAATGCTGGACAGAAAGTGAATGCTTTAGGAACTCCTTCGGTTGCAATGCCAATTACAACTTTTTGCAGTGTTTTGCTTATTCTTTCCGGTAAAGAAATTTGTGGAGTTTTATCTGATATTGCCACTTTCTTTTTTGTAATGAGTTATACAGCAGGATTTGCTTCTCTAATAAAACTTCGAAAATCTGAACCAAATTTGGTAAGACCTTTTAAAGTCCCTGGTTATCCTTTTGTACCATATTTATTATTGGTTTGTTCTATTTTATTTTTAATTGGCGCAGTTTTTCAAGATTTGAAAAGCAGTCAATTTGCCTTAGTTTTTTTAATAATCAGCTATCCCTTGTTTTATTTACAACAAAAATATTTTGGAAATAAGAGGAGTAATAACTGATTTTTTTTAGCTTCTAAGATATTTTAAGGTTAATTTTACCAACTTATTTTAAATTCAAATTTAAAACAAATGCCTTTAAAAGCTTATATAGATGCTATTAATCAGGAAGTTAAGGCCACCAAATACGGAATTGAACCAGCTGAGCTTTATGATCCATTAGATTATATAATGGCACTTGGTGGAAAAAGGCTTAGGCCTTGTATGACATTGATGGCCGCTAATCTTTGGTTGTATAATTGGCAAAAAGCAATTAAACCCGCATTGGCTGTGGAGGTTTTCCATAATTTTACATTAATGCATGACGACATTATGGATCAAGCTCCATTGAGACGAGGGAATCCTACAGTTCATGAAAAATGGGATATAAATACAGCAATACTTTCGGGTGATGTAATGTTAGTTGCTGCTTATGACTTACTTTCTTATGTGGAAGACAGGCATTTTAAAAATGTGATTAAAAGGTTTAATAAAACTGCAGCTGAGGTATGTGAAGGACAGCAGTTAGACATGGTTTTTTCTAAAAAAGCAAAAGTCACCAAGGAAGAATATATAAACATGATTCGCTTAAAGACTTCTGTTTTATTAGGATTTGCTTTAGAGCTTGGGGCAATTGTGGCAGATGCAGACGAAGAATCCACTAATCTGTTAAACAAAATCGGGGTTAATTTAGGTATAGGTTTTCAGTTAAAGGACGATTTACTAGATGTTTACGGTGATCCGGAGAAGTTTGGAAAGCAAATTGGAGGTGATATTATAGAAAATAAGAAAACTTGGCTAATGATTGATGCATTAGAAAAAGTGAAGGGCACAGAGGATGAAAAACCTTTAGCTAAAATTTTAGTCAATAAAAAAATTAAGCCGGAAGAAAAGATTACCAAAGTTATGGAAATTTTTGAGCGATATGAAGTAAAAGCAGCGGTTGAGAAAACTATAGAAGCCTATTTTTCAGAAGCCTTTAATGCTTTAAAGCTATTGAAAGTTCAAGAAGATAAGAAATTAATCATCAAAAAATTTGTAGAAGAATTAATGAATCGCGAAAACTAAAATTTATATGTCATTAACTGTAATTTTGATTGTTGGAATTGTAATCATTAGTCTTATTGGTTTTAGAGATGATAATTTTACCTATAAACTTATCCATAACCCCTACATTGTAAAAAGAAAAAATGAGTATTATAGACTTTTAAGTTCTGGTTTTATTCATGGCGATTATATGCATTTATTTTTAAATATGTATGCCTTGTATTTGTTTGGAGGTGCAGTAGAAAGCTATTTCCAATATTTCTTTGGGTCTTCTGCTAACATTTATTTTTTAGGTTTATTCTTGTTAGGAATTATCGTCGCAAATGTTCCTGACTTTATAAGTAAAAAAGACATGCCTAATTATTATTCTTTAGGTGCTTCTGGAGGTGTGTCTTCTATAGTTTTTGCTAGTATTATTTTGTCTCCACTCACGAAACTAATGATGTTTCCCATTCCAATACCAATGCCGGCCTATATTTTTGCTTTAATTTATGTGGTGTACTCCGTAATTATGGATAGACGGAATAAAGACAATGTAAATCACATGGCTCACCTTTGGGGTGGACTATGGGGAATTGTTTTTATGATCTTAGTATATCCCATGTCAATTAAAGGTTTTTATGAACAAATTATGAGCTCGTTTTAGTATGTTTTCTATATTGTTTCAACCTTATTCGGTTCGCGAGCGAACAATTCTTAAGTCGTTGATTCATTCAATAGGGGAAGGTGCTTTTATCTATTTGTTCTTAATTATTTTTCAGCCATTTGGGGTTTCCACTTGGCATGATCCTCAAAAGTATATTATCCTTATTGGATTTGCTGGAGTTACAGCATTTTGTTCATTTGTAAATAGGCACTATATACCTATTTTATTCACTAACTTTTACAAAGAAGAAAACTGGGTGGTTTGGAAAGAAATTGTCAGTATTTTAATTTTAATATTTTTTATTACAATAGGAAATACTTTGTTTGGAAGTTTTTTTTTTAATTGGAAACTAAATTTTTCTTTTTTCCTCAACTCACTTTTCTATGTATTTATTATAGCAATTTTTCCTACAACTTTTTGGGTATTATCTGATTATATATTAAAACTAAAAAGATACAGTCATCAAATTGTTGTCAAACAAAATAATTTATCTTCTCCTTCAAAAGAAATAATTTTCATGGCTGAAAATGAAAAAGATTTTGTTAAAATTGCATCTGATGAACTCTTATATATTGAATCTGCAGATAATTATAGCAATATCTTTCTTGTTAAACAAAATGAACTTAGCAAAATACTCATAAGGAGTAGTTTAAATAGACTTATAGGGCAAGTTTCAGAAAGGCATATTGTTAGAACTCACAGGTCGTTTATAGTAAATTTGAAACATGTGAGAAAAGTCTCTGGTAATGCCCAAGGCTATAAATTGCATTTATATTTTAGTGATATTCTTATTCCAGTGGCAAGAGGATATTCTAATGTCATAAATCAACTCAAAGAATAATATCAATTTTATTAAAATTATTTATACTAATTGTTATTATTATTGATTTAGATTGTTTTGTCATTCATCCCAATTGTCTCCCAATCATCCCATTTGTTTTACATTTATCCCTAAATTTTGATGATTAACCCTTTTGTTTTTTACAAATTATTTTAAGTACTAGTTTTGATAAATAATTTAAAAAACAAACATTATGGAAGCTTCGATCTTCAAAATTGCTTTATTTATTCATGTGTTGGCAGGTGTCATTTCTTTGAGTTCTGGTTTGGTGGCTATGAGTTACGGTAAGAAAGGTGGCAAGGTTCATAATATTGCCGGTAACCTATTTTATTGGGCAATGGCTGTCATTTTTTTAACAACTATTTTGTTTTTTATACTTTATCCAGGCAAAATCAGATTTCATTTTTTTCTAATGATAGGAATTGTAAGTTTTTATCCAAACTGGTCTGGGAAAAGAATGTTAGTAATGAAAAAAGGCTTAGTGCCTACTTTAATGGATAAGATTGCAGCATATGGCATTGGTATCTCAGGAATATGTATGTTGATTTATGCAGTTTTTGGTTTGGTTTTTCCCGAGAAATATGGAGATTATGCCATTTTATTTATAATCTTTGGGATAGTCAGTTTATCTAATAGTTATGGCGATTTAAAATTCTATTTAAACTATAAAACACCCATTAAGATGCATTGGTTTTTTGCTCATGGAGGCAAAATGATGGGGGCTTATACTGCAGCATTGACAGCTTTTTGTGTAAATATTGTACCGAGATTTTTACCAGAGAATAGTCCGAGTTTTGTTTATATTTTCACATGGGTTGCGCCAGGAGTGGTATTTGGAATAGTTTCTTTTAAGATATTAAAGAGATACAAAATAAAGTTTGGAATTGCCTAAGAATTTCCAAATTTGTCAACAATTTAGTGTATTGAATTAGTTAAAATATTTATTAAAATAATTATATTAGATTAAGAATTATGTATTAAATTGCATCATGTTTATTAATTTATTAATGACAAAGCATATTTTTTTTATAGGCTTACTTTTTTTAGTTTGTTCTTGTTTTCGAAATTCCTATCAGGTTGAAGTGCAAACTTTGGCTCAAATTAATGAATTGTCTGATAACACTTTTTCAATAATTCGCTCAGAGAGAGTGGATGAATTAGTAGAAAAAGATATACAAACAATTCTGCAGAAGAAGGGGTTTAAAAGTGCGAAGAAGGACTTTCGATTTGCTGTATTTTATACTATATTCCCTTCAAAAGTTCGACTTAATTCTATCGATAATTATTACTCTTCTGGAATTAAATCTCAAGTTTTAGTTTCTAATTTAAAACCTGCCAGAACCATGCTTATTCAGGTAATGGATACGGAGAAACAAAATATTGTTTTTCATGTAACAATAAGTGGTTTTAAAGATGCAGTTATTGGTAGAAATCAATTTAAAAATATTTTGCAAAATGCTTTTCATGATTTTTCTATTGAACATAAACCTTTAATTTTTGTTTCTAATGTATAGAAATTGACAAACTCGGTTTTCATATCAGCGTTTTCACCCTTTCTTTTTTTATTATTTACTTTTAATTTTTTTTAATGGAGAATATTATTGAATATTTCAGAACTATTCCATCTTTACATAGAACTATTCTTTTGGTAGGGGGAATTGCATTTTTCTGGATGATAGAGACTGCAGTGCCGTTGTTTCGGTTTAAATATAATAAAATTAAACATGCTGGAATAAATATCTTTTTTACCATTACTACCATATTGGTGAATTTTCCTTTGGCATTTATTTTAATTAAATCTTCGGATTGGGCCATTGAGAATGACTTTGGCATAATTAACTGGCTTCCTATTATGCCAATTTGGATTTATACTATTCTTGGACTTTTGGTTTTAGATTTAATAGGAGCTTATTTTATTCATTGGCTAGAGCATAGAGTTACTTGGATGTGGAAATTTCATTTAATACATCATACAGATAGAAATATTGACACAACATCTGCAAATAGACATCATCCCGGCGAAAGTGTATTTCGATTTATTTTTACTACTATAGCTGTGGTAATAACTGGTGCTCCTATGTGGATGGTTTTTATGTACCAGTTTTTGTCAGTTGCTTTATCACAGTTTAATCATGCCAATATTGCTTTACCCAGATGGTTAGATAATGCCTTAAGTTATGTTTTCGTTAGCCCAGATATGCACCATGTTCATCATCACTATTTATTGCCTTATACTGATAGTAATTTTGGAAATATTTTTTCGATTTGGGATCGTATTTTCGGAACCTATACATTTTTAGAAAGATCAAAATTAGTTTATGGAGTGGATACCCATATGAGTGCTGAAGAAAATGAAAAGATTGGACCTCTTTTGAAAATTCCTTTTCAAAAATATAGACCATATACCGGAAAAGAAATTTAAGTTTTATTTTTCACATTTGTGTCTTTAAAACTATACATTAAGTAATAGATTTTTGTAATTAATTTGATTCTATAAATAACTACTTTTTAATTGAAAACGATAATTAACGGAACAGGTACTTTTATGCCTGAAAGGAGAATAGCAAATTCTTATTTTTTGAACAATGTCTTTATGGATTCCAATGGAATTCCAAGTGCCAAGCCTACCGCAGAGATAATCGAAAAATTAGAACAAATAACCGGCATTAAAGAAAGGGGTTATATTTCTGAGAAAGGAGATTCAGTGCCTTTAATGGTGGCTGCTTCCGAGAATGCGCTTGCAGATTGGGGCAAAGATAAAAATTTAATAGATGGAATTATCGTAGCCCATAATGCCGGAAATATGTTGGAGGGTAGAGATGGATTTCATACTGTTCCGAATATGGCTGCTTTATTAAAAAACAAATTGGGGATAGAGAACTTTGAGTGTTTTGCTTACGATTTGCTTTTTGGATGTCCAGGTTGGCTTCAAGGAGTTATTCAAGCACATCAAGCTATTCAGATGGGAGATGCTAAACATGTTTTAGTAATTGGAATAGAGGTAGCTTCTAGGCTTTTAGATCCTCATGATTTAGATTCCATGATTTTGGCTGATGGATGTGGGGCTTCCGTGATTTCTGCTTCAGATACAGGGGATGATTCTGGAATTATATCTTATGCAACTTTTTCTCATGCATTAGAAGATATTTCTTGTATTTATTTAGATCGATCTTATAATAAAGAAATAACCGCCCCTACTTTATTTAAAATGAATGGGAAGGATGTTTATAAATACGCCACAGTTTGGGTGCCTAAAGTTATTAAAAAAGCATTAGACAAAGCTGGGTTAACTGCCTCAGATGTGGATATGTTTTTGTTTCATCAAGCCAATGGTAAAATGTTGCATGCTTTCGCAAATAACTTAGCTCAAATGTATGGTATGGAAGGATTATCGTTTGAAGGCAAAATTCCAACTACTATAGAATTTACAGGAAATACTTCTGTGGCTACCATTCCAACTATGCTTGACTTAATTTTAAAAAATAAATTAG
>DAIQBE010000126.1:0-7803 GCA_036781325.1 Leadbetterella sp.
AATTTAATAATGAATATTCTGGACCTTCCACAAATCTTATTTTTAGCTCATTAGCTTTTGGAAAGCTAAATCTTGTGGATATTCCATAATTATTTTTATAACTTCCCTTTTTAAACGGTAATTTTAATTTTATAGAATCGGGTAAAAGTAAATGTTTCAATTGGAAACTTGAACTTTTTGAACCTAACCAATCATCTAATATAAATCCTCCATTTACGCCAAAGTAAGCCCTTTCACCATATCTTTTTGAACCAAACTTAAGAATATCTCCTATTTGAGCAAAATAAATTTTACCGTTTGTAATTGGAATATTATTTAATTTTGAATCAAAATCTGCTCCCATTATTGCAAATTCACAATCTTCTTCGAATAAAATAACAGGACCAGGAAAATGAATCTCGATAGAAGCTTCATTTTCATTATTTTCAAGCAAAATATTTAGCAGTCTTAATGAACGTTGGTCCATTGCACCATTTGAATTTATTCCAGAAGATTTCCATCCATTTCTTCCTAAATCTTGAACAGTAGATAATAAACCAGGTTTTATTATTCTCATAATCAAATTGCAATAAATTTTACCTTATCACCTCTTTTTAAAGTATTTGGTTGGCTTTTTTCTAAGGAAAACAATTCAAAATCTGTTTTCCCTACTATTTGCCACCCGCCCGGACTATCCATTGGGTAAATTCCAGTTTGTAAACCTGCAATGGCAACGCTTCCTTTTTCTACTTGAGCTCTTGGGCTTATTCTCCTTGGAACTACTAATTTTTCAGATAATCCACATAAATAAGGAAATCCTGGTAAAAAACCTATCATCGCAACTGAATAAAGGGGCTCCGTATGGTAATCAATAATTTTAGAAATAGACATTCCAAGTTTCTCTGAAATAAATAATAGATCAACTCCATTATATTTTACTGGTATTTCAAAAAAGGCCTCCTTATTTACTATGAAACGTTCCTTAGATTTAATAAAATCACTCTTAATACGTTCAGATATAGCAGTGAAAGAAGTGTAAAAATTAAATAAATTAGAATTAAAAAAAAGAGTCATTGAATTGTAAGCAACTATACATTCAATGAAACAAGGTATTGGATTTGACTTTAAATAAGTTTCGAAGTGTACCAACTCTTCATAAAATTTAAAATCTGAATAATTATTACAAGTAAAAACAAAGGTTGTTTCTGAAATGGGCGATATGACTAAATGCTCACAACTCACTATTAATTAATATTAATGCCGATTCAACAGTCTTTACTGGTAGAAAACAAGTTTTATTTTTACACACAAAAATATTGGTTTCATTTATCTTTATGTTAAGCCTATTTTTAAAGATTGGTAAATTAGAATCCAATCTAGTTGCATATATCAAGCCATTTGAACAATACACTTGGCTTTGGCATGAATAAGCTATTTTAAGATGATTATCTCCTACAATAGCTATATCTACCTCAGGAAAAGTAAATAATAAACTCAATTCTGACCAACAAGATAGCCATTGCGGATCCTGTATTAACAAGTTTTTAAGTTTCAAATACATAGATTTTGATAGTACACTATAACTTTCTTCCTCATATATTCTTCCTAAAAAATAAAGATTTTTTGCCATTAGAGCGTTAGAGGAAGGAATAACATTATCAAATATCTCTTTTTTCCTTGCAATTAATTTTTCCCCTTGTATATCTGTATAAAAAAATAATTGTTCTTCTATATCAAGAAAATTATTAATGGTATAATTCACTAATTTATTGGCAATAATCAACCATTTCTCATCAAAACAGATTTGGTAATAATTAATATATGCTTGGATTACAGCCGCGTAGTCATCTAAAAACCCTAAAACTCTGTCTTCTTTTTCAATATCTAATTGATGCCATAAACCTAAAGAAAATTCATTATTCTCATTTTTAACCTCCAAAGTCAGATGCTTTTCAATGAAAGTTGCATTTTTTTCTATAATTTCAAAAAGTTCTTGATTCTGATTGCACTTATAATAATCTATTAAGCCATTTAACATTAGCCCGTTCCAGCCACAGAGTATTTTTGAATCCAAACCTGGCTTGACTCTTTTATTTCTCCAATTTTTTAGGTCTTTATGATAATCCAAAATCAAATTCCATGAATCTTTTTCCAAAACTTCTTCTAAATGCAACACATTGTGGCCAAATTCCCAATTTCCTTCTTGAGAAATTGAATAAATTCTATTAAAATACGTGGCTTTATCCCCTAAAATATCATTTATTTCTGATTCCGACCAAACATAATATTTTCCTTCAACACCTTCTGAATCAGCATCTTGTGCTGAATAAAAGCCACCTAAATTAGTAGTCATTTCCAGCTTTAACCAATTAATAGTCGAAGAAATAGCCCAATTATACAATCTAACACTTTCTTCAAAAATACCTTTAGATTTAAACAAAATAATTGCTTTTGAATATAAACTAACCAGCTGCCCATTGTCATACAACATTTTTTCAAAATGAGGAATTTTCCATCGTTCATCAGTTGAATAGCGAGTCCAGCCTCCAGCCAAATGATCAAAAATACCTCCCAAGGCAATTCTATCTAATGTATTTCTCAAATGATTTAATTCATTTTTTCTATCTATTAAAGACAAATAACTTAATAAAAACTGCCAAACTGATGGCATGGGAAATTTAGGAGATCGTTGCATGCCACCCAGTTCTATATCAAAAGTACTGCTTAGCTTTAATATTACTTGATCTAATTCATTCAGGCTAAGTTTTAAATCTGATTCTCCAAAAGAAGCAAAATTATACTTTTCAGAATCTTTCAAATTTAAAGAATTAGCAAAACTTTCAGAAGAATTTTTTAATTGATCATAATTGTTTAAAAAAGCCTCTTGAATACTATATAACAAATTCTCCCAATTCTTATTTGGGAAATAGGTGCCTCCATAAAAAGGCTTTGTATTTGGCATCAAGAATACATTTAAAGGCCACCCTCCTCTTAATCCCATAGCTTGTAATGACTCCATATAAATAGAATCTATGTCGGGTCTTTCTTCTCTATCTAATTTAATATTTACAAAGTATCTATTCATTATTTGAGCAGTACTCTCTTTTTCAAAAGATTCATGCTCCATCACATGACACCAATGACAAGCAGAATATCCAATACTTAAAATAATAACTTTGTTTTCTCTTTGAGCTTTTTCTAATGCTTCTTTACCCCATGGATACCAATCTACCGGATTATCTTTATGCTGAAGCAAATATGGGCTAGTTTCTTTATGTAATCTATTCACATTTTTTAATAAATTATGACTCTTGCAGATTTCTTTTCAGTTGGAGTTTCAATGCTCAGAATGACTTGCTTACTTAAATTGGTCTTCAATTCTAAAGACCTTTGTAAGGATTTGACTTTATTCATAGATTTTTCAACATATAATTCTTTTCCATCCATATCCGATAATTTAATTGTTACGAAACTTTCGTTCTTCAATAAAAGTTTAAAACCAATATTTTTAGAACTTGGATTTGGAAATACATAAAAATCAACAATATTTATATCAGGTTCAATACCAAGGCTTAAATCAAAATCATATTTGCACATAAACACTTCATACCCTTTCAATTTAATGGTTTTAGACCAACTTCCATAATTCAAAACAAGGCTAACTTCTTCATTTTCAGACTTTGCATAAGGATTTTGTGCAGCAATTAAAATCTTTTTCCCATTTTGAACGCCTCTCCAAATTGGTAATTTATTTTCATTATATTCTCTTGCTGAAAAAGCCTCAATTAACTTATAATCACCTTCAAACATCTCTTTATATTGAGAAACTCTATACAAACCTTTTGTGAAATACTCATAATTTGATAAGTTATCCTCATTCTTAACAATTCCAGTTTGCTCCCACAACCAAATGCCTTTGGCACCTGCAAAAAAAGGAAAAACACCACAAGCTTCAGCCATCCAAGGCTTAATATTTTTATGAACAAATTCTGGGTTATAACTATATTTTAACCACACAAATAACATCAAATCCTTATTAGACCAAGCTCTGTTAGCCTCACACTGAAATAATAGATAAGATAAATATTCAGAAGCAAACGGATGGGGATAATCAAAATAAAAATAAGCAGAAGGAGTCAGTATAGTTTGACTATCATAAAATTTGCCACCTACTTTATTGTTTACAAAGTCATAGGTTAAAAAATTAATTACGCCTTTGTCTGTTTTCCAATCTTGCCAAGATTTTCCTTGAATATTTGTAAAAGTATTTAAAATAGGAGTATCAGCATAGGAAGATATGAATGGAGCATTAATTTTACCATTCTTGAGCGTATAATCTACCGAATTAAAATACAAATCTTGCAATTGTCTTTTATACTGGTCAATAAAACTAGTATTGGATAAATTTTTTAAATCTTGGGAAGTAGATGGTAAATTCTTCAAAACTAAAATAGAATCATCCGATTTAATCTGTCTTTCAATATCAAAAACTAAAATATCAGTTTCAATAGTAGTATTTCCACTAGTTTCCACTTTCATTCGAGCAATCTCTCTGTCCCAATGAGCTTGATAAACTTTCATATCGTTATTCCAAGGGCTTTTTAATAAAGCCCAAGGCTGCAAATTAGGATTAGTAAAAGCAACTCCATAATAAATAAATGCCCTATTCTTAAGTGGTAATCTGTTTAAATCATTTGGATTGGAGAAATGTGTAAAACCTCTCTTGAACATGAAATCAGAATTTGCAAAACTTGAAGCTCCTCCATAAACCACTTTAAAAGGAAGTGTAAACTCAGGAAATTGAAACCAATTAACTCCTTTTCCGGCTAAAGAAGGTTTGAATTCAAAATTCAGAGATTGACTGCAGTCCTGAGCCCAAGTAAGAGGATTTTGAATGAAAAAACACAATAAAAAAATAAATAATATGTTTGTTGATTTAAACTTTCTTAATTTTGTATACATATTTCTAAATACATAGTTCGTTGTATTACAAAAATAATTGAAATTTAATGAAAAATACCTTTTTAATCTTAATCTTAGCATTATTTATAGGAGCTTGTAAAGAAAAATCCACTCCTGAACCAGATAGAACTCCTTCTGAATTATTATCATTAAACTCTTGGAAACTAGAAAGATACACAGATCCAAGTGGCAAAGCGATAAATAATTCTTCTTTAAATGTTTCTGCAATTGCCTTATTCGGTTTAGTTTTTGAGTTTAGATCTAATAAAGAAACCAGAGCAGTGGATCGTCTCACCAAAAACATTTTAAATAGAGGTACATGGGCATTACTTTCCTCAGATAAAGTTATGGACATTAACATCGATGGCTTTAAAGGTCAATTTAAAATTATTAGCATTTCCAAAGGCAAACTTACTTTACAAGCAGCCACAGGCAATTTTCTTTCAGGTGTAGGATCAGAGATAAATATGGAGTTTTCAGAATCATTGTAAAATAATCTCTATTTTAGTTTTGCATATTAAATCTAATTGTATTGATTATTTTAAAATAATTGATAATCGATGATTATTTAGAGAAGTATATAAAATATTTTCTCTAATTTTAAACTACAAGTTGATTCAAAATTTAAATGAGCCTTAATACTGACCATATACGATTAATTTTTGGATTAAAACTCAAGCAATTACGCCAGGAAAAAAATCTGTCTTTACATGACCTGGCGACGAAATCCGGCATTTCCATGTCTTATATAAATGAGATTGAGAAAGGCAAAAAATACCCTAAAGCAGATAAAATTTCAGCTTTGTCTGAAGCACTAGAAGTTGATTATGACAGCTTGGTATCCTTAAAATTAAGTAAAAAATTAGAACCTATCTCCAATTTACTTAAATCAAATTTTTTAACTGAAATACCATTTGATTTTTTTGGAATAGACCCTGCAAGTTTATTAGAGATGCTTTCAGACGCTCCTACAAAGTTAAGCGCTTTCATAAATACCATTATAAAAATTGGAAGAAGCTACAACATGAGTGTGGAACAATTTTATTTTGCGGTTTTAAGGTCTTATCAAGAAATGCACAATAATTATTTTCCAGAATTAGAAGAATTAGCTCAAAACTTTTTAATTGAAAATAAAATTGATGAAGAATTCCAAATGGATGAGTTTTTCCTTGGAAATCTATTATTTGATAAATATGGAATACAAATTGAATATTTTGAGGAAAAGCAATATCCAACACTTTCGTCTATACGCTCTGTATACCTCGCAAAATCAAAAAAAATTCTAATAAATAAACGTATTTCATCTGACCAAAGGGCATTTACATTAGCTAGAGAATTAGGATTTATTTACATGAACCTAAGAGTCCGTCCATTGACTTCTTCTTGGATTGAAGTAAAATCGTTTGATGAAGTATTTAACAATTTCCAAGCATCTTATTTTGCTGGAGCAATTCTGATAAAAAGAGATGTTTTAATAAAAAAAATACGCTATTTATTCAGTTTAAGTAATTTTTACGAAAATAACTTTCTGGAAATGATTACATTGTTTCAAACTACTCCTGAAACTTTACTTCATAGAATTTTTAGTATTTTGCCACAATATTTTGGAATAGATAAATTATTTTTCTTACGCTTTGAAGCTCCTTTCGAATCAAAAGACTATAAATTAACCAAAGAATTACATCTTTATAAACAACATGACCCTCAAGAAAGCAAAAATGAAAATTATTGTAGAAGATGGGTTTCTTTAAATATATTGGATGATTTATCAAAAATTCAAAAAAAAACCAAGGATTTAAATACTATATTAATTCAATCTCAGATTTCAACCTATGTAGATGCAGGTAATCAATATTTCGTAATATCTATAGCAAGATCTTTAAATATTTTAGAAAACACCAATGTGAGTATTAGCTTAGGATTTGAAATGGATTCAAATACCAAAGAAAAAATTGGTTTTTTGTTTGATAAAACAATAGTTGAAAAAAAAGTTAATCAAACATGTGAAAAGTGTTCAATATTCGATTGCAAAGAAAGGGTTGCAGCTCCTATAATACTTCAAAAAAGAAGACAAACTAAGGCTTTAATTGAGGCAATAAACAGTTTAAATTAATTTTTCAAAGCTCTTCAGCCAAAACCTCTTTAACCTCAGGAACCATGTTGGTAAGTAGTCTTTCTATACCATCTTTTAAAGTAACTGTAGCAGATGGACATCCACTACATGACCCTTGTAAATGAACTTTAACTAAGCCGCTTTCTTCATCAAAAGAAGAGAAGTTTATTGCACCTCCATCTGATTCAACGGCTGGTCTAACATATTGATCTAAAGCAGCTTTAATCTTAGCAACCACAGCAGAATCATTACTGTCAACTATTAAAGTATTTTCTTCTATAGTTTTTGAAGCAAAAACCGCATGGTTTTCATCAAAATATATTTTTATAAATTTCTTGAAATCAAATAACACCTCTTCCCATTCAGAAATTTGATCTTTGGTGATTGTAATAAAATTGGAAGAAATAAAAACGCGTTGAACAAAAGGAAATTGAAAACAATCTGCGGCTAAAGGAGATGCTTTACCTTCTGATAAAGCCGAGGCCATATCAGGATAATCAAAAGATAACCCATCGGGTACTATCTCAAAATTTAAAACAAATTTCATCGAATTGGGATTAGGGCTCAATTCGGTATAAATCATCGTATTTCTTTTCAACATTTGATTTTAAGAATAATAAGTTTTAAACAACAAATGAATAATATAAGTTTAAAATTGCATAAAAAAAGAGGCAAAAGCCTCTTAAAATTTTCTTAAATCAATTTTATGCTTCTGCTGCTACCGGCAATACATGAACAAAAGACTTTCC
>DAIQBE010000127.1:0-7734 GCA_036781325.1 Leadbetterella sp.
CTTATAGCAAATCGAGCAATGAACCTTTCATATCGCCAGAATATTTATTGCGTATCTTGGATTAAAATCTAAACATTCCTTTTTCTTTTTTTGATAGGGCCAATAAAAGATAAGGAGAAACAATTTTAAAATATTTTTTGAATGCTTGGCTTTTAATCGATTTTAATTAGATTTCAATTTATATCGCTGGATTAAATACTATTTCTAAGTATGGATATTTTGTTTTTATGGATTACAGAATAAACGAAAAAAGAGAAAGGCCTAACTAAGCATTTAATCTTAACTAGGCCTTTCAAAAAGACTTAAAAACTATAGAATGTTAGTTAGCAACATTCATTGTATGTAAAAACGGACTGCTATAAAACGCACCACCCGTAATGTTTGGGTTAGAGTTAATAGCGGTGAAAGACTTTCCATTGGTAAGTTTTATAGTACCTCTCACCTCAAATCTATCTCCACTGGCTATCTGAGCTGCTGTTAGTTTTAAAGCATCTTGAGCCTCTTTTCCTGTTACAGAAATGGTAGCTCTTGGATATCCCGTAGTCGCATCCTTCACAAATGTAGAAGCTTGAATTGATTTTAAAGCCACATCTGCAACATTATTAGTACCATTTGCTGGAGTTCTATCAACAAAACGAACTACTAAATCATAGGATTGAAAAAGAGATCCAAAGTTTGGAGTAACCGCTTCGGCTAAAAACTCCATTTTGGTACCTTGCATATTAGCTAAACTCACAGTAAAAGCTGTAACTGGAAATGGAGTTACTTGTCTTAAATATCCGCCTTGTTCCAATCCAAACTCATCTATACGCTCCACCATTTCGGTTTCGCAAGCAGTAAGCAAAAATACTATTGCAAAAACTGCTAAAATTTTATTAACTATTTTCATTTTTTAATTTATATTAATTTTTTTGCAATTTTACCTTGTTAGTGTAGCTGGATTGTTATCCCAGAACACAGGAATTGTTACAGTTGCTTTTTGCTTGGCATTAGAGTTTCTAGTAATATAACTATTAGGATAGAAAAAAGACCTAGCAAATCCACCCACGTTTGGATCTAAACCTGGCTGTTGATTATTTGGAGTACCAGTTCTTCTATACAAATTATAGGATTCTATTCCATTACCATGTAACGCTAACCAGTATTCTGTTCCAATAATATTTAATCTCGCAGCATCTGTAGTCGCTTTATCATAATTAGCTAAAACTTCGGTTACGTAGTCCGTAACACTCTTGGCCCAATCAATTTTTTGAGCAGTCTCAAACGTATTTATTTTTCCTGCTTCTGTAGTTCCTAGAGCTAAAGCTCTAACGTCTGCCATTGATTTTTCGATTGCTGATTTAAGTAAATCTTTCGCATTGCCAGTAGTTCCTAAGGTAATGGCCGATTCTGCCAACATAAAATCTACAAACGAACGCATCATGATAGGGTGTATTCCTGCACCTCCAGCACCAGCACCTAATGAAACTCCTTTAGCCGCATTATCATCGTAAAGACCTCCCGCAGGATATATTCCCCATGCTGTTCTTAACAAGTTATCTGGCGGAATACCTTCATTACTCAAATGGTCTCTTCCCCAATAACCCACTTGTGTTGGGTAACAAAATACATCTGATTCCCTGTAATGAGCAGGTTTTGTGTTGTTAACACATCTAATTGCGTTTACATCTCTTGAGTTTACAATTACTGGTCTGTAAAAGTAATAACGAATTCTAGGATCTGGAGCAGCTTTGCTATTGTACAATGCACCCATGTAAGAGTTCGACTGATAATCTCCACCACCTGTTGGCGTATATTGACCACCATATCTAGGATGACGCGTATCAGGGTTAGTCAAATTAGAACCATATTTCCAAACAAAATTTTGACCGGCAGTAGATACTAATCTGTTACCTGAAATTAAAGCATTAATTGCAGTGGTAGAACCCGCTCTATCAATAAGTCTTCTATTCAAAAGCATTTTTAATTTGATGGTATTGGCTATTCTGATCCAACTATCTGTACTACCACCGTAAATTAAATCTGTAGGAGCCCCAGCCTTTGATCTTGCATTAAAGTTTTCAATAGCTTTATCTAAATCTGCAATTGCAGAATTATATACTGCAGCTGCACCATCGGCTTTGGGAGTGAAATTAGCTGCATCCAAAGCTTCGGAATTAGGAACATCTCCGAATGAATCAACTAAACCAGCCAAAACATAAGCTCTAATTGTTCTAGCAATTCCTGCATGTACAAACAACTCTCCTTTTTCGGCAATTGGGATTATTGTTTTAACATCAGTTAGAATACCAGCATAGGATGTAGTCCATGTACCGTCAAACTGAGCAGGAGAAACTGCATTTTCATAAATTGCAGCACCTTGGTTCAACATTCTTGTCAAACGCATACCAGGGTCACTTAAGTTATTGAAAAGTCCTGCGTAGGAAAGTTCAATATTACTTAATAAAAAGTTTACATCAATATTGTTAGGTGTTACTGCATTTGGATTATCCAATAAGTCCAGTTCGCACGAAGACACCATGATAGTAAACAATGCTATTATTGATATTTTTATCTTTTTTACCATTATTTTAATTTTTTAATATAAATATTTATTTTTAGAAAGTTAATTTTAATGTACCTCCTAATCTTCTCGTACTTGGTCCAATTAGATAATCAAAACCAAAAGCGTTTCCAACTCCTAAGCCCAAATTATCTGTATCAAAATTGATATCCTTAGGGAACGCAAGTGCTCTATACCAAAGATTGTTACCAGTAAAAGCTAATGACATTGCTTTAAATGGTGATTTCTTTAAAATCTTACTTGGTATTTGGTATCCAAGTGAAACTTCTTGTAATCTGATAGTACTACCATCAAATATTCTACCTTCGTCTCCAAAGAAATACAAATTATTAAAGGTAACGTCAGCGGCTGTTATTTGAATATCGTTAGGAGTACCATCTGCTTTCACACCTGGGAATATTAAAGTTTGTGCTCTATCAAATCCTGTGTCAATCATACCTCTTCCCATCAATGCACCTGCTGTAGAGGAGTAAATTGCACCTCCATGACGATAGGCCATCATTACATCTAAAGTGAAGCCTTTGTAAGAGAAACTATTTATTAAACTAGAAATAAAGGCAGGATTTGGATCTCCTAATTCAATTGGTGAAGCAGTAGCTTGTAAATATCCACCACCATCAATTAACAGTTGCCCTTCTGCATTTCTTCTAAATCCTGTTCCTTTGATCATATTAAAAGGACGACCCACAATTGCAAAGTTTCCTAAAGTTGTAAAACCATCACCAATCTGCACTTCAGTTAAACCTCCCAAATCTAAGGTAGTAGGGGTATTTCTAGAATAGTTGATTGTTGCGTCCCAAGTAAAACCATTGGTTTTTAATACTGTTCCGTTCAATGCCACCTCAAATCCTTCATTTCTGATTTTACCGATGTTGATGGTTGTTGAAGTATAACCTGTAGAAGCATCTAGAGGTGAACGAGTAATTAAATTTTTAGTGTCTCTTCTGTAATAAGTTAAATCAAACCCAATTCTATTATTCAGCATTTTGCCTTCAAGACCAAATTCATTTTCAGTAATAGTTTCAGGTTTAAGGTTAGGGTTACCAAGGAAGTTATCTACAGATTGTGTAGTAACTGCTGCTCCAGCAGAGTTTAACCAACCTCTGGCAGATTGCCCCAACACATTTCTTGTTTGATAAGGTCCAGGAAATCCAGCAGAAGTTCCATAACCAGCTCTCATTTTTAAACCACTTAAAAATTTAGATTCTAATCCACTAAATGCAGTAAATGGTAAAAAAGAAAGACTAACGGAAGGATACAATATTCTTCTGTTTTCTATCTCTACAGTAGAAGTCCAATCATTTCTAGCTGAAACATTAAAGAACAAATAATTTTTAAAATCTGCCGTCAATTCACCATAAACACCCATTCTTGTTTGTTCTACAGTTCGGTCAAAAGCTACGTTATCTATAAAGTTATTATGTCTAAATAAGTTTCTTGCCAACTGATTTTGACTGGCAATTCCAGACTCTGAAAATATGTCATTTCTAATATTACCTCCAATTTTTCCTGCAAGAGTTAAACTTTTACCCAAAGATTTGGTATAAGAGGCTATTAAGTCATGATTCCAAATGGTGTTGGTTAAATTACGCGTAAAATATGCACCAGTTGGAGATTGTACTCCACCTTTATTTAAGCTAAAAGATTGGTTTTCAGTGTAGTGGTCTAATCCTGATCTGAAAATAATAGCTAAATCTTTTGCTACATCATACGTAAGTGTATTGGCAGTAAAAACACGGTTAACTACACCTGTAGTGAAATAATTCTTTAGAACCCAATTTGGGTTAACAATATCATTTCCGCTTCTAAAATATACCGATGCCCCAGTGGTAGGATCTTCATAAGGCCAACCATTTAAGTCTACTTGACGAGGGGTGTACATTGCATTAGCTAACACTGAAGGGAAATCTAAAGCATTATTACCAGTACCACCAGAAATTGGAGGAGAATATTGGTCTGTATTGGCAAAATTAATCGAACTAACAATGGTCATTTTTTTACTTAACTGAGCATTTAATCCTAAACCAAGGTTAATTTTTGTCAAGCCATTTCCAGGTATATATCCTTGCTCTTTATTGTATCCAGCAGAAACATTATATCCTACTTTTTCCCCACCGCCTGAAATGTTTAAAGACGTATTAGATATTTGTCCCGTTCTAAAAAAATCGTTTACGTTATTTGGAAATAC
Source organism: Leadbetterella sp. (assembly GCA_036781325.1). Lineage (GTDB taxonomy): Bacteria > Bacteroidota > Bacteroidia > Cytophagales > Spirosomataceae > Leadbetterella. The sequence continues at coordinate 4,752 of DAIQBE010000127.1, forward strand.
TTCCATTTTGTAAGGAGTTACAGAAGCCACATAAGCTGCTTGACCTTCCCTTAAGGCAGTATTACTAAAAAATGCATAAGGGTGAGTGGTAAGCGCTGCATTAGTGTTTTGAGAAGGATAATTTCTTGCCTCATCTAAGGTTGGTCCCCAGTTACTGAAGAAATAACCCAAGTTTTGTTGAAAACCACCCACCCATTTATTTTGATAAGTTGGCAAGTTGGCGGTATTGTTAAAATAAGATTGAGTTACTGTATATTTAGTTTCTCTTACTTTTTTATTACCGTTTTTGGTGGTTACTAGTATCACACCACTTCTTCCTTGATCTCCGTAAGTAACTGCAGCAGCAAGACCTTTCAAAACGGTTATGTTTTCAATGTTGTTAGGATCTAAATCCAAGAAACGGCTGGATGCACCTTGCCCGCCTTGTGTAAAACCACCTCTGGAGTTTGTACTAGAATTGAATGGCACACCATCCACAACAAACAAAGGTTGGTTAGAACCTGAGATAGAGGAATATCCTCTTATGATAATGTTGGTACCAGTACCTGATAAACCAGAAACAGCAGTAATGTTTACGCCTGGTATCTTACCTTGTAAAACACGACCAACATCGGCTTGGGGTCTGTCTTCTATAGCTTTTTTACCTAATGAAGTAACAGCATAACCCAAGGCTTTCTTTTCACGTACAATTCCCTGTGCAGTTACAACTACCTCAGAAAGAGCACGAGCATCACTAACAAGTGTTACATTGACAACAGTTTTGCTGCCTACAACCACTTCGGAGGAGTTCATCCCCACAAAACTAAAAACTAAGGTTTGATTAGCAACGGCATCGATTGAATAATCACCGTTTAAATCGGTTTGGGTACCTTTTGCAGTACCTTTAATTTGGACAGTCACACCAGGAATCCCTGATCCGTCGTCTGCTGAAGTTACTTTACCACTGATTTTGCTTTGAGCAATTACTGCCATTGAACTACAAAACAGTAGAAGAGTAAGAAGTAAATTCTTTCTCATGCATTATTAAGTTTAGGTTACAAAAAAATTATTGTTATGCAAACATAATAAAAATGACCTTAAAAAAGTATTAGAATTATAAAATGTGTTAAAAAATTGTTAAAAAATTAATTAATTAAAGATGTATATCAATATATTTTTATGAAAACTTAGAATAAGTAAATTTTCAGCAAATTAAGGAATTTTTTTTTTGAAATATTTTAGTTGTTTTTTTTAGAAGCAGAAACTATTGGTTTATTTATTGGCATATTATGAAAAAGAAATTTGGATTTGGAATATAATATATACAAAAAAAGCCGGGCAATTGCTCGGCTTTTTTATGAAGAAATTAAAAATTCTAGTTCTTATAAATCTTTTTGGAAACCGTTTCTTTATTGTTTGAAATAATCACATTGTACATTCCAGAAGGAAAACCTTTTAAATCTAAAGTGAGGTCATTTTTGTTTTCAAATTTTATCTCTTTAGAAAAAATTAATCTATTGTATTTGTCGATTACTTTTAAATTTCCTACATTTCCTATTTGAGAATCAGGTACATTTATAGCAACTTGATCTGTGGCTGGATTGGGATAAATAGTAACATTCGAAAAATCAAGTCTGGCAAATACGGCAACTGTTCCTACTGAAACAACTTCTACATTTGAAAATGCCGATGATCCTTTTGGATTTGAGGCTCTAACTCGGTAGGAATATTTTTTTCCAGTTTGCGTATTTTCATCAACAAATGTATCAATATTTCTTCCTAATGTGGCAATTGTCACAAAAGTAGCCCCATTATCACTTGATTTTTCAAGAATATAATTCTCTTCGTTAGAGGAATCATCATACCATTTTAAGGTCACTTTTGTTCCAGAAACTGTTCCTTTTAGTGCATATGGGGCATTAGGAATTCTAGAGTAGTCTAATAGTCCAAAAACTACTGAACTATACTTTGATTCGCCTTCGGTATTGCTGCCTGCTTTTACCCTATAGTTATAAATTATCCCTTCTTCTAAATCAAAATCTTTAAATGATGTAATATTGAATTTTATTTTACCGATTGGGAAGTAATTTACCTTATCTAAGCTTTTTTCAATAACAAAATAATCTTCATCTTTTGAATTGTCTTTCCATGATAAATCAAAGAAACGATTACCTAAAGCATCTGCTGCAGCTACAATAATTAAATTTGAGGGGTCATAGGGAGGACCAGCGGTAGTGTCTTTGCCAAATACTTTTGGTGATGATAAGCCTTTGTTGCTTACTGAAAGAACTGCAACTTCAACAATGTCTTTTGGACTTAATCCTTCTATTTTAATAAAAGATTCAAAAGGATAAATTCTTTTATATTGTCTAAAAGAGGGTTCATTATTTACCTTAATTTCAACAACAATTTCATCTCTTATGTTTGTGTTACATTCTCTATCTTCAGTTCCATTTGTCCATCTAAAAGTCAAGAAATTTCTTGATTTGTTTGATTGGTCCGAAATTAGATTTGAGATTGGATTTGGCCCTACAAAACTCTTTGTGGTAACAGCTAAGGTGTTAGAAGGAGTTATTCCTGTGGTATTTAGTGTAACAATTCTATAAAAATGGTTTCTTCCAGGTAGGGCCTCAGTATGAACAAAACTTCTGTCTGATGCAGACAATTCTTTCAAAGTATTGAAAGTGACGTTGTCATATGATAATTGTAAAATTAAATTTTGTACATCCTCAGTTCTATTGGGTATGGTCCATTGAAGGTTTACCGAAGTTGGACAATTGCCCGTAGATGAAATGGTTGCAGCAGGAGGAAAATCCATTAGTGTAGTTCCGCTAATAACATTGGAGTAAGGCCCAAAGGTGGCGCCAATAAATGCTCTAACTCGAATAGAGTAGGTTGTCTTTGGCGTTAATCCAGAAAAAGAATCAAATAATATGGAACCAGAGGATATGGTTTTTCGTAATGTTGTGCCTCCACCTGAGAATTCTATTTCAAAGCCATTTTC
>DAIQBE010000128.1:0-7711 GCA_036781325.1 Leadbetterella sp.
CTTATTAACAGAAATGATATAAATTGATTGAATTGCATTTTATTTCAATTAAATAAAGCTTGAATGGAACGTATTAAACAGGCTTTCAATGTAAAAGAAGATCTTACAAACATACTCTCAAAAATAAACAACAATACACATAAACCAAGCAAATTAAAAGTAACTTTCAGTAATGAGGGAAACAGTAAGTTTTCTACAAAGAGCCTCAATGACTTTTCATCACAAAACAAACAATCATGCAAGGCCTTAGAAAAGGAAAATATCGTTAGTTTTTCAGATAAAAAATAGGTTACTAAGATTTGAATATTTGGAATCGGATTTTATGAATATATTCAGATTGAACCAAAAGAAATAATTTATATTCCTAAGATTTTATTTACGGGCAGTTCTCTTTTTAAAAACTAAATTGTAAATTAAAATTGGAAGGTAGGAACTATTTGACAATCATCAACTGTTTATTCTAAAACATTTAATTACTCAATACCAATGGGACATAAAGCAGTAGAAATTACGGATTCTAATTTTAGCGAATTAATAAAATCAGATAAACCAGTTTTAGTAGATTTTTGGGCAGAATGGTGTGGGCCTTGTAAAATGATTGGACCAGTTGTTGAAGAAATAGCCGGTGAATATGAGGCAACTGCAATAGTTGGCAAAATGGATGTTGATGCTAATTCAGCAACACCGGCTCAATTTGGCATTCGTTCTATTCCGACATTAATGATTTTCAAAAATGGTGAAATGGTAGATAAAATAGTAGGAGCTGTACCAAAACATGTATTAGTGCAAAAATTAGAAGCAGCTATGTAATTCTTTTTAAACCAGAAATTATGATTGAGATTTTAGGAAACTAGAATCTCATTTTTGTTTAAATAGTTTGCAGTTTGATAAAAGCTCAAAATCGGTTTCAGAAAAATTTAAAGGTGGAGCTATTCGCAAGGCGTTATCGCAATATAGAAACCAATCAGTTAAAATGCCATTTTCTATAAAATTATCGATAGTTTTTTTAAGAATTTCGAAATTTGGCATTTCAGCGGCCAGTAGCAGACCTTTTCCACGCACTTCGCTTACTTGTGGCAAGGTCATAAAAAGCAGTTTTAGCTTTTCGCTCATTTGATTTACCAGCTTAAAATCTATTTCATCTAAAATAACCTTAAGCGTAGCTAAAGAAGCAGCACAGCTAACAGGATGGCCCCCAAATGTAGTTATATGACCTAAAATTGGATTATCTTTAAAAACCGACATAATATGTTTTGGAGCCATAAAAGCACCAATAGGCATTCCTCCACCCATTCCTTTAGCTGAAAGTAAAATATCTGGACAAAATCCGAAATGCTCTAATGCCCAAAACTTTCCTGTTCTCCCAAAACCTGTTTGAATTTCATCAAAAATTAACAATGCACCCATTTTTTTACACCTATTGGCAAGTGCATGCATAAACTCAAATTCAGTTTCCACCACACCCGCCTCGGCACCTATTGGCTCTATAATTATTGCTGCAGTATTGTTAGTGATTTTTTCAATATCCGAAAAATTGTTTCTTTTTATTTTTTTTATTCCTGGCAAAAGCGGTCGATAATTTTTTTTAAAATGTTCTTCTCCCAGTGAAAGTGCACCTTGAGTGGAACCGTGATAAGAGTTTTCGAGTGCTACAATTTCAGGTCGATTAGTGTACCTTTTAGCCAATTTCATTGCTCCTTCTACAGCCTCTGTTCCTGAATTTGTGAAATATACGTTATCTATTTTATGCCCATCTTTTGTGGTGAAATTCTCTAAGGTATGTATTAACGCCTCGGCTAATTTCACTTGCGGGCTTTGAATATACTCTCCATAGACCATTTGGTGAAGATAATGATCTACTTGATTTTTAATAGCTTGAACTACCTTTGGATTTCGATGACCTACATTTGATACTGAAATGCCTGAAATCAAATCTAAAAAAGGCTGATGATTTTTGTCATATAAATAGCAACCTTCTGCGTAAACAAATTCTAAAGCCAGAGGGAAATCCGAAGTTTGGGCGAGGTTATTTAAAAATAATGTTCTGTTATCCACTAGATTAGTTAGTTTCAAAAAAACCTACACTCCCTCCAACCCAATCAAAATCTTTGTTAAAATCAACTCCAATCATTTTTCCACGGCTCAATCTGGCCAAATTGGTTACTAATTTTGGTTGAGAGCTACCTTTAGGCCAAATGTAAAGCATCCTTATTTCGCTTTTTATATATGCGCCATTTGTATCTTTTATACATGGATCATACGAAATTTTCTTTTGAAGTAAATAATCTTCGGGATTGGATATTCCTTCTAGGTCTTCTTTTTTTACATCTATTTTTACCCCAGCACCAGCAAATGAAAACAGGGGTTTTAAAACATAATTTTCCAAATCTTCAGGAATAGTTTTTAAGTCTGAAACATAGGACGAATTTGGAATAAAGGGAGAAGAAAAGAGAGGCAAACTAAATTTTGAGATTCTGTAAAACCAATTGGGATGGGAAATCCATTGGGCATTAATTTCATCTCTGATATCAAATTCAAGTTTGGTGTTTTTAAAGTTTCTATCTAAATCGTCAAAAATTAACCGATTATAGATTCTTTCAATCCCTATTTTTTTTCCATTTTGCTCATAATATAGGTCTTTCCCTGATTTCTTAATTTTAGAAATACAAATAGGCTTTATACCCCAGAATTTTTCTGTAAGTGCAAAATCAAGTCTAGTTTTTTGCTTTTCAGGAAAAATTTCAAGTAAAATGGTATTTTCTGGTTTTGCCCCTTCCAACAAGAATTTCTCCATTTCAGCCAAATAATTCATAGTATTCATTCTATTGAAATATTCGCTAAATCCTTTTTGAACTTCAAAATGTTTTTTATACTTAGAAGCCAAATAAGATTGATAAGCAAACAAAGAAGGAAACCCTTGTAATTCAATTAATTGTGGTTCAAAATTACCATAAACATCTTTACAAATTGCGAAGTCAATTGCTAAAAAATCCGAATGTGGGTTCTCGTTAGGAACTTGGTAGTTTTTTGGAATTGCTCGATCTGTTTTTATTAGGAAGTCGGGCTTCCTGATCTGAGAAATAATATCGTTACATGCGCTTAACAATTTAATTTTTAAATCATTACCTATAAAAATTGGAGACTCTGCAACTCTAAAATCCAATTCACCAGGAAACTCCGCATGAATTTCTGCTATAAGATTATTGTATTTTTCCGTAGAAAATGAATTGTTATACGTATTTCTTGCTTCTATTACCATTTCAAAAACATTATATTAAAACAGCCATTTTACTCGCTTCAAAAGCTATTTTTAGAAAATTTGGAATAATTATAGATTCTGTAAACAAAATTTTATCTGGATCTTCCAAATGAACAATCATATCTTCATATTTATTTATTCCAAAATTTTTAATAACAGCGGCTTTTTTTTCTTCTGTTTTAAAAAGTCTATGCATGCCCTCTGCGTCTGCTTCGGGATGAAATTGGGTTCCAAAAATTTCTTTTGTGAACCTAACCGCCATTACAGCCCTTTCTAGAGGCACATGTGGTCTGTCTTTTTCTATGCATAATAATTTAGCTCCAAATTCTTCAAATCGCTTGTGATTGGGTTTAATGGCTTGATAATCACGAGAATCTACCGCCCAAAAAGGATCTAGCAAGTCTCCTAAAATTATTTCTTTTTTCGATGATTTATAGCGATGCATTGGCATCACCCCAAAAGAAGTGCTTTTCCTTTTATTTACAATACCTAATTCAAAATATTGATAAAGCAATTGAAAAGAATGACAGATTGCGAATAAATGTTTTTTGTTGTTTTCTGTTTTATTGTGATACAATAAATTTTCAATAAAGCCAAAATACTTTTTTTCCCAATCATTATTCTCTAAAAGGGGACTTCCTGGTCCTCCAGTTGAAATAAACCCATCGAATTCATTTAAATTTGGAATTTCTGAATTACCCCTTACATCAAAAATTGTATAAGCAGCTTTTTGTTCAATTTTATCAAAAAAATCTTCTACAAGCATTTTTATACATCGCATACCTTCATTAGGTACACCTTGATACATGTCTAAAATGCCAATTTTAAATTCCTCCATTATTTTTAACTATGTCGTGAAAAGCAGATTTTTGAATTAAATTTCACAGTCCAAATTTTGTTTCTTCTACCATGTAATCTACTACCGCCTTCAAGCTATTAGTTTTCTCAAATACTTTCAGTTGACGGTCAGCCCCGGTTCCATTTTTTAGAATTTGGTTTACATAATTTACCTCGTGAATTGAACCTAATTCTTCAGCGGTATCCTTTATAAAATCCATGAGTTCATTAGCTAAATACTCAAAAGGAACTTCTGTTTCTTTTCCAAAGTCCACGAGATTAGCATGAATTCCATATCTCCCAGCTCGCCATTTGTTTTCGTTCACCAAGTTTTTATGATAAATTCTAAAACTTAAATTTTGATGTCTTAATTTGTATAGTTTAGCAATTAAAGCTTGCATTATGGCAGCTAAACAAATAGTTTCATCTACTCGCATGGGTACATCGCATATTCTGAATTCAATGGTAGGGAAAAATGGATGTAACCTTAAATCCCACCATATTTTCTTTCCATTATCAATACAACCTGTTTTTATCAATAAATTCAAATAGGAATCATATTCAGCAGCGCTATTAAAATGATCTGGAATACCAGTTCTTGGAAATTTATCAAATACTTTAGATCTGTAGCTATGAAAACCAGTGTTTCTACCACGCCAGAAAGGAGAGTTAACGGATAAAGCAAAAATATGAGGAAGAAAATACCGAACCTCATTCATGATTTTAATTGCTTCATTTCTATCTTCAATTCCCACATGAACGTGTAAACCAAAAATCAAGTTTCCTCTAGCTACATCTCTCATTTCGTCAATTAACTTATTGTACCTATCGTCTTCAGTTATTAATTGATTTTGCCAGTCAGAGAATGGATGGGTGCCTGCGGCGGCAATTTTTAAATTTTGTTTGTCAGCTAAATCAATCAACATTTTTCTAAGAAATGTAACTTCTTGCCGGGCTTCTGTTATATTTTCACAAATATTTGTACCAGTTTCTACTACTGCCTGGTGCATTTCTTGTTTAATTCTTTCCTGCAAAATTATCTTTCCTCCTTCCACCAGTTTTGACATATGGGACTTTAACTCCCTCGTTTCTGGGTCAATAGTTTGAAATTCTTCTTCAATTCCTAAAGTGAATAGTGCCATTGTTTCATTTTGATTTTTTTACAACTTTTTTTACAGCAGGTTTAGCAATTTCTTTTACTTTAGGAGCTGAGGAATTAGAAATGAAACTGCCCCAGGTACAATTATTTTGACCAAATACTTGACTTTTCGCTTTTTCAATGGCAAAAAGTGCGGAATGTTCTACTACCCACTCAAAATTTTCAGAACCAACGGAGTTTATATCAGCGTCTGGTGCTGGATTGCAAAAATCTATTGCAATCGGAATACCATCTCTGATAGCAAATTCAACGGTATTGAAGTCATAGCCTAAACCATGATTTAATCGTAACACATAATCATGAATTGTTTTCATAAGCTTGGTGTGAGCTTCACCTTGTGTTTTCGGTTGGGTAGCATATCTTAGGTGATGCGGGTTTCTTGGCTCATAAGGCATAATGTGAACATATTTACCTCCAATACAATAACATCTGTAATAATCTGTAAAGTTTATTTCTTCTTGAAGCATCATCACTAGTTGGGCAGTTTCTCCGTGTTTTTGCCATAAATCGTCAGGACTTTCAACCCTATAAACACTTTTCCAACCACCTCCCGAATGAGGTTTCATGTAGGCTGGGAAACCAATTTGATTAAACATATATTGCCAATCTAAAGGCATCGTTAAATTTCTGAAAGATTGATCTGAAGTGTCATCAGGTCGCTCTTTTGAAGGAAGTAAAACGGTTTTAGGTACAGGTACTCCTAATTGAATAGCAAGGCAATTATTGAAAAATTTTTCGTCAGCACTCCACCAAAATGGATTGTTTATTACAGCAGTTCCACAAAGAGCCGCATTTTTTAAATAAGCCCTATAAAAAGGCACATCTTGAGAAATTCTATCTATAATTACGGCATATTCAGTGGCTACACCTTGCTCTACTTTATCTATGGCCACTGGTTCTGCTATAATATCTTTGCCTCCAGTTTTTTGGTTTACTCTGTCAATAAATGCCCATGGAAATGTATTTTCCATTCCAAACAAAATTCCGATTTTTTTCATGTTATACTAATTTATTAATGAGAGATTACTTTCGATATATATTCAGGGAATGCCATATTCCAAAGGGGCCAATCGTGTTTTGACCATTTCTTTTCGTCATACCAATGGTTTATTTTTTTGTTGCTTAAAATATGAGAAAATTTCAATGTATCCTCTTTGCAAATATCCCAATCTGATGTTCCAAGGATAATTTTTAAATGATTATACTTCCAGGATTCAGCATTTTTCATAAAATCTATTGGATTATTAAAATACACATTATCATCATAGTGACCTTTCATAAAAGTTCTAATATCATATGCACCACTTAGTCCAATCACAAAATCTGCTAAATCAGGATATTTAAAAGCAAAGTTGACGGCATGATAAGCCCCAAAACTGCATCCTGCAAAACCTATTCTATGAACACTTGCTTCTTTTTGAATTTGAGGAATCAATTCTTCCTTTATAAATTGTGTATATTTTTCATAATTTTGAATTTTTATATGGGCTGGTAAGTGTTTGCCATAAAATGTCTCAAAATCAATAGATCCAATATTGTAAGTTTTTATTTTGCCTTCGTTAATCCATGAGGAAACGCTATTTAACAATCCGGAATCTCGATTTTGAAAAGCATTTCCCATTGAGGTGGGAAACATTAAAATGGGATATCCCCAATGGCCAGTAACTGAAAGTTCAATAGATCTTCCTAAAATATGAGAATAAAAATTTATATATTCTTCCTTCATTGTTTACTATTTTTGTGCAAAATCTAAAATTAACATAATTCTAGGAATTTTATCCCTAAGAAAAAAACTTTATTCATTTTTTTTAAAAGCTGTACATCTTGAAAAATGCAAAAACGGATATATTTAGTATCAAAAAAAAACAAAAGATAACATCTCTATTTCTAAATCGAATCGTAATTTATGACATAATAATCCCTAATCTAAATAATTCAAAAGATTGCTATCCAGTTGTTTACATGAATGATGGTCAAGATTTCGATCAATTAGATTTAGAAAAAATCGAAAGAGATTTTTATGAAATTTACACAAGTCCTCATATTTTTGTGGCAATACACTGTAATAATGAAAGATTATTAGAATACGGAACTTCCTTTGTGCCAGATTACAAAAACAGGGGAATTAAAGCTAGTGATTATATGAATTTTGTAGTGAAAGAATTAATGCCATTTATACAGCTTACGTATTCTGGATCAAATCTGGCCTCAGAAAACACTATTTGCGGCTTTTCTCTTGGAGGCCTTTCAGCTTTCGATATTGCTTTTGAAAATGCACATTTGTTTTCTAAAATTGGTGTATTTAGCGGTTCTTTTTGGTGGAGAGACAAGAGTTATGATGAAGGGTTTGATGAAGATGCAGATAGAATTATGCATAAGAAAATTAAGAATTTTGGCAAAAAAACTGACCAACAGTTTTGGTTAGAATGCGGTACTTTAGATGAGACCGCAGATAG
>DAIQBE010000129.1:0-7688 GCA_036781325.1 Leadbetterella sp.
GTATACCTGGATGGACAACTACGGAAAAGCTATGAATGACGTAAAAGATAAAAATCAAAAGCTAGAACTTTATAAAGGGTTACAAACAGAGATTGAAAAAATTAAAGCTTTAACCGATGAATCCATTGCAAATGCAAAGACTTTTTTAGGGGCACAAAAAAAGTAATTTAATGAATAACAAAAATTATCGAATGAGGAGTAACTTGTTTAAGTTTTTAACTAGTATTTGTTTTGTTGTTTTCATATGGTCTTGTTCCGAAAGTAACGAATCATTGCCATTTTTGGGACAATCTGAAATAAATGCGAAGGGAGATTCTGTAAAACATTTTATTGCTGATTTTAAATTTATTAACCAGGATGGAGATAGTATTTCTCAAGATTTTTTTAAAGATAAAATTTATATTGCTGATTTCTTCTTTACCTCATGTCCTACTATTTGCCCAGTCATGAAAACCCAAATGCTAAGGATTTTTGAGAAGTTTAAAGATAAGCCAAATTTTTTAATTCTATCTCATACTATAGATCCCAAGCATGACTCGGTGGCAGTATTAAAGAAATATAAAGAAAAATTAGGGATCAAAAGCTCGCAATGGCAATTTGTGACAGGCGATAAAGATAAAATTTATGAAATAGCACTAAAATCTTATTTGGTTTCAGCATTAGAAGACAAAGAGGCTGTAGAAGATGGTGGATTTGTTCATAGTGGGGCATTTGTTTTGGTAGATAAAAACAAAAACATTCGTGGAATATACGATGGCACAAAAGAAAAAGAAGTGGATAAATTAATAAATGACATTGAGCTTCTCTTCAAAAAGTAAATTTTTTTTACTCTTCTTGACACTTTCTGCATGTTCTAGTGCCGAGCAAGTGAAATACGAGCAATATATGATTGCTGGAGAGCAACTCTATGCAAAGCATTGTTCTAATTGCCACGGTTCCCAAGGCCTAGGCTTGGCAAATCTTTATCCACCCTTATCAAAGTCTGATTTTTTGCAAAATTTCAATCAAACTTTATGCGTAATTAAAAATGGTGCTAAAGGCAAAATGACCGTGAATGGTGTTGAATATGACCAAATTATGCCTCAAAATAAGCAACTGTATGATTTAGATATTGCTCAAATTGCAACTTATATGTACACTAAATGGGGAAACAAAAATGATTTGATTGTCGCAGAAGTTGTAAAAGAGGCAAAATGTACTATTGCCCAGTAGTATCTACAATGGTTCTTAAGGAATCCACCATAAATATCCCTTTTGGTTTACGGAGCGAATACTTTGAAAAATCTTCCGTAGCGTCCATACCACCCAAAGCAGTAATAGATTCCCTAGGAGTTAATATGGTAACCCTTTTGTCTGAATAAACTTTTTTTGTTACCGGATTCCAATATAATTCTTCAGTGGAAAGCGTTTGTTGTAAAAGTCTGTTGTTGAAAAAAACATTTCCTTTAAGAACATATAGATTTGTTTCTTTAAATTTTTTGCCTGAGTCACCCCGCAAAGAAGAATATTCTACCCCATTTTTATCTAAAAAATTTACATAAACAGCCTTAGGATATATTTCATCTTGATTCTGAAAAATGAGTTGCTTTGCTGTAGACATTTTTACTTTTACTCTTCCTGAATCACTATAATTAACAGCAAGATTGTCAATATTAAATATAGGTCCCATATATTCAATAAAATCTTGGTTTTTTTTCTCTTCCTCACAACTAAGTAAAGCCGGACTAGAAATAGCAAGGATAAATAAAAATGAGAATAAAGGTTTCATTTTAATCGATACGTGGTTTATTAAACCAACTACTTAATAAAGAGAAACTTGCGCTAATTTTTGTATAATTTTCTTGAATAATTCCAGATGCATTTAAACCTCTTCTTCCAATAGAGACTCCCAAATCTACATAGCTGGGATTTCTATTTCCCATAGGGATAGAAAAACCAAGGCTAAAGCTTCTGTCTTTAATTTGAGTAGAATTAATAACATAAGGAGTTGCAACTTGTTTATATCCAATTCTATAGAACACTTGATCTAAGTATTTTGATGAACTAGTATTTGGTATCCATTCCATTCCAACATTTAATTCTTTCGCATCCAAAAACATTTTTTGTGCTATTGGGTCAAACTGTTTAGTACCTACCCAATTGGTTACCCCGTAATCAACAGCAAAAACCCAATGATAAAAACTTTCTAAGCTTACACCCACTTTATATTTCGAAGGTAGTTCAGTGGTGATGTTTCTAATACTTATAGTATCGGGCACCTGTATATAAGTAAGCCCATTTCCACCAGAAGTTAGTACATTAAAAATACTTAAATTATCACCTTTAAGCGTACTGCCTAGCTGATAAACTGCCCCAAAATTTAAATTCCATTTTTTATTCAATTTTTGTTGATAGGCTAATCCAGCTTTTACAGAACTCCCTCTTAAATTGATTCGACTGGTATTCCTGAAATATTCAGCACTTCCAGTTAGGCTTGAAGTGGTATCTTTTAAAATATTTCCAAAAGTAGATTGACCTTCAATACCCAAATAAAGACCTTTGGCTAACTGAAATGAATTGGTTAATGAAACTCTGGAAAGCCCACCTTTAATTCTATATTCGTAACTATTTTTTACAGAAGTAGCCCCAACAAATGCTTTTTCAAATATGGAAACATTATCTGCTATAGAATACGGTTTTATATTTACAGACATTGCCCATTTAGGTTTGATAGGAAATGCCATGGTTAAATTATTAAGATTCAGACCAAAATTTTCTTGGATATTTCCATTTTGAGTTAATACTTTATATCCTCCTTTAAATCCTACGCAAAATGCCACATATTTAGTAAAGCCAACCGACCGGTTTTTTACCAGCATAGCAGGGTTTAATTGGTTTACATAAAAGGTATTTGAAAATGAAACTCCAGTTCCTCCCATCATATCTTGCGTAGCAGTGGTTTCATCGGTAAGTTCACCAACTCCCAAAACAGAGTAGGGACTATTTCCTTGACCTTGCGACCAAGCTAATTGTGTGGTTCCGAAAACAAAAAGTAAAAACTTAAGTATTTTTGACATTATAATATAAAATTCTATTCAATCCTTCTAAAACCAAATTTGGTGCTGCAAAGGTCGGATAATTTATCTGACTTTCAAAGTTTGAAGCGTCGCCTCCGCAAATTATAACCTTTACTGACTGTTTTTTAACATATTTTTCGATTATTCCGTTTATTTCAGCTACAATTCCGTTCATAACCCCACTTAGAATGCAGGATTCTGTGGAATTTCCAATCAAATCAGGAATGGTTTCAGAAGATAATAACGGCAGGTTTTTAGTAAAAGTATGGAGAGCTTTAAAACGCATTTCTTTACCAGGAGAAATTATACCTCCTAAAAATTCAGCACTTTTATTTATAAAATCATATTTTATAGCAGTGCCCATATCTATTATTAAGCAATTTTCGTTTGGAAAAATCGAATGAGCTCCAACCGCTGCGGCTATTCTGTCAAAGCCTAAGGTATGGGGGGTGGCATACTTATTTTCTATAGGTAATAGGGTAAATTCATTCAAAAAAAATAAGTTTTCTACAAAATTTAGAAGTGATTTTATTTCTTCAAAAGGGGATGAAACTGAAGAAACAATTGCTTGGGATATTTGATAGGATTTTAGAATTGAAATTACTTCTTCATTATTAGGTGTCCTAATAGTTTCGACCAGAGAATTATCCTTAAATATTCCAATCTTGATTATGGTATTACCAAAGTCTAGTGCTGCTGTCATAAAAAAATAAAGCCGTTCGGTTAATGAACGGCTTTACAAATATATTTATTTCAAGAGAAAATTAAGCAGTTTTGGACTTTTTTTGCCAGAAATAAAGAATTGCGAATGCTACAACTAGGATTAATGGAAAAGTTACCATAGTTCCTAAAGTAGCTTGGCCAGCAGCTAATTCCATTTCATCACCTGTTAAACCCTCCGCTGTTTTTGCGGCTCTTGCTGAATCAATCCATCCACCAATAATGGGTTGGAATATAGAAGAAGAAAACATGCCTACACCACCAATGATAGACATTCCTAATGCTCCACTTAGCGGAATTTTTTCTGCCACAAAACCCACCATGTTTGGCCAGAAATAAGCTACACCCAGAGCAAAGAAAACCGCTGCAACATAAGCCATGGCACCTGTTTGCGTACTAAACAAATATACGCCAATTGTAGCAAATATAGCTGAACCCAACAAAACTCCTGTTTGATCAAATTTGTGTACTATTTCTCCTCCAAAATATCTGGCTACAGCCATTAAACCTGTAACTAAAGCTAAAATCAGCATAGGTTGTGCACCACTTTTTGCCATAATTAGCCCGACCCATTGCTGTGGTCCAAATTCTGTAATAGCCGTTAAAGCCATGCAGCAAAACATAAATATAAACAGTGGACTAACCATAGCTTTTAAGTTTTCGGCAATTGAAGTAACCCCTGCAGTTTTAGGCTTAGGGAATTCTTGTCCCCAAAATAAATAGGCATAAATTAAAGTAGGAATTAAAATAACCCATATTTGTGCTTCCCAACCCATATTTGCGTCGGTCATAAATTTCGAAATTAAGCTTCCCAATACAATACCCCCAGGAAACCACATATGAAATCTATTTAGCATTTTGCTCATCATCGAACCTGAGTAGGTATCGGCAATCATTGGATTACATGCTGCTTCTGTACAGCCATTTCCAATGCCTATTAAGAAGGTAGATACCAATAGGCCAGTATAACCTCCCAATACTCCAGGGTAAAGCGTTAATAAAATACCCACAGCATGACAAAGAAACGCCACCATCATGATTTTTTTTGGACCAAAAGAATGATACACCAAGCCGCCAACAATCATAGAAATAGGAAAGCCTAAAAACCACATGGAATTAATGAATCCTAATTGCTCAGCGGTTAAATTAAATTCAGTTCCAAGTTGTGGCAAAATTCCAGCACGAATACTAAAAGAAAAAGCAGTAGTAATTAAAGCGAAACAACTTCCATAAAAAAGTCTCTTGTCGTTTACCATTGTAATTAATATTTAAGGGTTAAATAATTTAAAATTCTGTAAAACTACATTTTTTTTGGTTTTTGTAAAAGGAAAAATAAAAAATTGTGATAAATCTATTTTTTCTTTCATTTTAAGCTTCGGGTTATTTTTTCTAAAATTGCATACTTTATTTATTCAACCAATTTCTTTGTGTTTTATGTCTAGAAAAATTAAAATGGGTATGATTGGTGGAAGTTTAGAAGCTTTCATTGGTGCTGTGCACAGGCGAGGAGCCGCATTAGATGGCGAAATAGAATTGGTTTGCGGAGCATTTAGCTCTAATCCTGAGAAATCAAAAAGTACTGGAGAAGCCCTTTATTTGAAGCCAGAAAGAGTCTATGGCTCCTATGAAGAAATGATACTGGCAGAAAAACAATTACCAGATGGCGAAAGAATGGATTTCGTTTCAATTGTTACACCTAATCATATGCATTTTGCACCTGCAAAAATGGCATTAGAAAATGGATTTAATGTAATGATGGACAAGCCAGTTACCTTAAACATGGAAGAGGCCAAAGAATTAGAAACCATCATTAATAAATCGGGTTTATTATTTGGCCTTACGCATAATTACACAGCCTACCCAATGGTAAAAGAGGCTAGGGCCATGATAAAATCGGGAGTATTGGGCAAAATAAGAAAAGTTATAGTAGAATATCCTCAAGGTTGGCTCTCTCAATTACTGGAAAGCACTGGGCAAAGACAAGCTGCATGGAGAACAGACCCTGCAAGATGCGGTGCAGCTGGTGGAGTAGGAGATATTGGTACTCACGCCGAGAATCTAGCGGAATATATAACTGGCTTGAAAATTACCGAATTGTGTGCTGATTTAACAATTTTTGTGGAAGGCCGCCAACTAGATGATGATGCTAATATTTTATTAAGGTTTGATAACGGTGCCAAAGGAGTATTGCACAATAGCCAAATATGCAATGGAGAAGAAAATGATTTAAACATAAGAATATACGGTGAATTTGGAGGTTTGAAGTGGCGTCAGATGGAACCTAATACATTGATATTAACTAACCAAGAAAATGGTTCTAAAATAATAAGAACTGGTGTTGGGAATTTATCAAAACATGCACAAGCCCATACCAGACAGCCAGCTGGCCATCCGGAAGGATATGTGGAAACCTTTGCAAATATTTATAGAAACTATGCATTAGCTTTAAAAGCAAGATGGGGAAATGCGGAAAGGAAAGTTGCCGTGGGTGGCCTAAATGGAACTCAAGACGACAGCAATGGATATGATCCTGAAATACATGATTTTCCGGGAATAGAAGAAGGATTAAGAGGAATGGCTTTTATTAATACAGTAGTAAAATCAAATGCTACAGATGAAAAATGGACTAAATTTGAAATATAAAATAATTAAAGTTTACAATGTCAAAAATTAAAGTAGGTGTAGTTGGGACTGGTTTTATAGGACCTGCTCATATTGAGGCCCTTAGGCGTTTGCCAAATATTGAAGTGGTAGCATTATGTGAAGTTAATTTAGAATTGGCCACCGCCAAAGCAGCTCAATTGGGAATAGAAAGGCCTTGTACTTTTGATCAGCTTCTTGCAATGGAAGATATTGAATGTGTACATATTTGTACACCAAATTTTCTGCATTATGCCCAATCAAAAGCCGTTTTATTAGCTGGAAAACATTGCGTTTGTGAAAAACCCTTGGCAACAAATTTAGAAGAAGCGGAGGAATTAGTAACCTTGGCTAAAAAAACAGGACTAGTTAATGCTGTACATTTTAATTTGCGGTACTATCCTTTGGTTCGTCAAATGAAAATGATGAAAGAGAAAGGCGAATTAGGTGAAATCTACTCTGTCATTGGTTCTTATTTACAAGATTGGTTGTTTTATGCCACCGATTATAATTGGAGATTGGAACCAGATAAATCCGGTGACTCACGAGCTATTGCAGACATAGGCTCTCATTTACTTGATTTGATAGAATATGTAACTGGCTTAAAAACCGTGGAGGTAATGGCCGATTTTAATACAGTACATAAAAACCGAAAAAAACCATTAAAACCATTAGAAACGTATTCTGGAAAAATGCTTAATGCAGAAGATTATGCAGATGTGCCAATCAATACAGAAGACCACGCCAACGTACTTTTGCGTTTTGATAATGGAAACAGAGGAAGCATAACAGTTTCACAGGTTTCTGCAGGAAGAAAAAATCAATTAAAAGTTGAAATTTCAGGTTCAATTAAAACTTTAGCTTGGAATTCTGAGGCACCAAATGAAGTTTGGATTGGTGCAAGAGATGGAGCAAATGCAGTATTGATGAGAGATCCATCTTTGGTTCATGAAGAAGTAAGGTCATTAATTACCTATCCAGGAGGTCATAATGAAGGTTTTGGCGACACGTCTAAGCAATTGTTTAAAGAAGTGTACCAAGCAGTAGTAGATGGAAAACAACCGGAACATCCCAAGTTTCCAACCTTTGCTGATGGGTACAGAGAGTTATTAATTTGTGAAAGAATTTTGGAAAGTAGCAGAACTGATAAATGGGTAAAAGTTTAAAAAAGTTTTACTGATAAATTTTATTTTTAAATTTAATTAGTTTTGAATAAGGTAAATTTTTAAAAATGTGTTTGTAAGAATTTTTGTTGCATTATTTGAAACTTGA
>DAIQBE010000130.1:0-7661 GCA_036781325.1 Leadbetterella sp.
TACGTCAACCGAAATAAAGAACAAAACTTATAATCGTGGTTCTTGTTGTTGGTTCTTCTTTTTCTTCGGCTTTTTTCGTTTGATATTCGAATGCTAGATGTAGCTCATCAAATTCTAATTTTTTATAAGTTTCAGTAATTTTTGCATCTAAGATCCTGCCGAGCTTGTTGAGCGTCTCAAATGATTTTTCAATTCTTCCAAGCATCTCGTTGAAATTCCTAGCTAATTGGGCAATCTCGTCTTTATTATTTCCAGTACTTAATTTTTTTGTTAGATTGTAAGCAGAGATTTTTGAAACTTCTTGATTTATTCGTGATATGGGTTTTAAAGATTGGCTTGAAAAAAACAGACTGAAGCCAATCGTAACAAAAATGGCGGAAAGTAGGCCAATGATCAATACATCTTTTATATTATCTAGCTTCTGTTTTCCATAAACATCCTCAGATTGGGCTAGTATTAGAAAATTATCACCTTCTTCTTCATTTTGATACACTAAACCTACTACCTCTTTATTATTATAGGAAGTTTCTAAAAATTTTTGTCTTCTTACTTTTTCTAGCAGTTTTTTATTATAAAAAAAAGTATCTGCCTCATAATTTGAATATTTGATTTCATTCAAATCATTAAATACAAGTACTTCTGCAGCATACAATGAGTTTAAGGTGTTTCTATCGATTTTTTTAAGTAATCTGCTGTCAATATCCTTCTCTTTTATCAATAACCTTGCGGTAGTTAAAGCTCTATTTTTGAGGTAGTTAATGAATTCTTTTTTAGTGTACCCTTCTAATAAATAATACAACGAAACTGAAAAAATTAATAGAATTGTGGCAACTATTAATGTGAATTGAAAGGCTATTTTTGTCCTTATTTTCATTGTTCCTCTTTTAATACATAGCCCATTCCTGTTTTAGTATGAATGAGTTTTGGATAAAAATCTCTATCAATTTTCTTTCTTAGAAAATTAATGTACACTTCCACAACATTTAAACTTTGCTGCATACTTTGTTCCCAAAGGTTTTCAGAAATATCGCTTTTGGATACTATTTTTCCTTTGTTTTTTATAAGATATTCTAAAAGCAAAAATTCTTTTGGTGTAAGTTCAATATTTTGACCCGCTCTTGTGACAATTTTCGCTTCTGGATCTAGCTCTAAGTCGGCAATTTTAAGTGAATTACTACTTTCTTGGGTCTCTCTGGCGTTTCTTTTTATGAAGACATTGATTCTAGCTAATAGTTCTCTAAAATCGAAGGGTTTAACTAAATAATCGTCTGCTCCTTTTTCAAAACCTTCTATTTTATCTTCAGTTTCTCCCAAAGCAGTGAGCATAATTATTGGAACAGATGGTTTCTTCTTTCTTACCTCTTGACACACTTCATAACCATTTAAAACTGGTAAATTTAAATCGAGTAAAATAAGATCAAAATCATTAGATAATGCCATTTTTAATCCGATTTTTCCGTCAAAAGCTATTTCAGTTTCAAAACCCTTTTCTTGTAATCCTTTACTAATATTTTGAGCTATTCGAAGGTCATCTTCGATAATCAGTATACTTTTAGCGTTTTTCATACTAATTTAATTTTTTTTGCGAATATTTTTGAATAATCCAACTAAAACTATAAACCAGCAGTACTCCAATAGGATTTAGCCATAAATAAGCAACTAATTCATATTTCCAAATCAAAATTACAAATACTTGAGCAATTAATGCTCCATAAAATATAGAATCGGCTTTAATTTGTTTTACATAAAATGCTACTAAAAATATACCTAAAATAACTCCATAAAACCATGAGCCCAGAATATTTACCAATTCTATCATGCTATTGCCCAATTTTTGAGCGAAAGAAGCAATAAGAATGCAAAATAACCCCCAAAAAATAGTTAAAAATTTTGAATATAATAGCTCTTTTTTCGGATGCTCAGGCTTAAATTTTGTTTTGTTAATTACATCAATTAAACTAGTGGCTGCCAAAGAATTATATGCTGAAGCTACAGATCCCATTGAAGCAGAAAAGATAATTGCAATTAATAATCCTATAAATCCATGAGGTAAATGATCTAGAATAAATCTAAGAAATACATAATTTACGTCATTTGGATCGCCTTCCGGGTTATTTTTTTTAATAAGATTAGAAACTTCCCCTTTTAATTCTTTTTGCTTTGCATCATATATTTTAATTCTACCTTGTGAATTTTCAATTTCTGCTTTATTTTCTTTTTTAATGGCTTGGTGAAGCTTATTTACCTCTAAATTTCTTTCTACATTAAGTTTATTATTTTCAGATTCAATTTTTAAGTAGGACTCAGAATATTTACTGTTAATAATTTTTTGGGTTTCCACTTTGTTAAAAAAAACTGGAGAAGAATTAAATAAATAAAAAACATATACGAAAACACCAATTAATAGAATTCCAAATTGCATTGGAATTTTAATTAGACCGTTCATAATTAAACCCATTCTACTTTGTTTTATAGAACTAGCGGTTAAATACCTACCTACTTGAGATTGATCAGTTCCAAAATAGGATAATTGTAGAAAAAAGCCTCCAATTAAGCCTGACCATAGATTGTATCTTTCTTTTGGATTAAATTCCAAATCTATCACGTTTACATGATTAGTTTTTCCAGCAATTTGAATAGCATCGAAGAATCCGATGTTCGAAGGTAAAAGGTGAATAACCATGTAACCAGCAAAAAACATTGCAAAAGTTACAAAAAGCATTTGTTGAAGATGGGTATAGGAAATAGCTTTTGTTCCACCTACAACTGTATATACTAATACAATACCTCCCATAATTATATTTGTGATGGTAATATCCCATCCAAATATGGTACTTATAATAATAGACGGGGCATAAATTGAAATTCCAGTAGCCATTCCCCTTGAAATTAAGAAAAGAATTGCAGTAAAAATTCGAACTTTTGAATCAAACCGATTTTCTAAAAATTCATAGGCAGTAAAAACTTTTAAACGATGAAAAATTGGTACGAATGTAACGCTTAAAACAACCATAGCGAGTGGTAAGCCAAAGTAAAACTGTACGAATCGCATCCCATCGGAAAAACCTTGCCCTGGAGCTGACAAAAATGTTATAGCACTAGCTTGAGTAGCCATAACTGAAAAACCCACATGATACCATGGTAGTGATTTATTACCAAGCAAGTACCCGTCAATATTTGTATCTTTAGTGCTTTTATATAAGCCAAAGGCTACAATTGAAAATAGGGTTAAAGCTAAAAATATCCAATCAATAGTTGTCATGAAAAATAGCGTGTTAATAAATAAAAGAAAATGATTTGAAAAAAAAGAAATCCAATTAAAATAAAATATAATGAATTCCAAGATTTAAAAATTGGGGGGTTTTCTTCGATTGGAGGTAAATTTTCTTTCATTTATTTGTTAATAACAGCCAACATTTGTTTTGCTCGAATTAGAAGATCTGATGTAGGGTAGCTTCTAATAAAGTCATTTAAGGAAATTAAATATGATTCTTTAGAACTCATTTTACTAAGGGTTAATATTCTTAATAGTGCCATTTTATCTTCAATTTGACTTCCTGAAAATTCGTTTAGTCCAGAATCTAACATTTCTAAAGTTTTAGCATAATCTTTAGATTCAAATGATTTGAAGATGGAAGCGTAAAGAATTTGAGCATCGGCCTCTTTATCTTTTGAAAGTTTGACTCCTCCTTTTTTTAATAGCCTGGAGAACGAGGAATATGGATATTTTTCTTTTAAAATTATGGCAAATTGATTATCTACAGAATTTTCACTCATAATGGAAAGGAAATACAGTGCTTCTGGCTCATACATTGACCTAGGATATTTTTCAATTAATATTTCAAACATCCTTTTAGCTTTTTCAGGGTCATTGAATTGTAGCTTATAGATTTTTCCTAACTGAAAATAGGCCTCTTCTTGTTTTCTTTTTGAAGCTATTAATTGAATTTGACTTAAAGGAATTTTTTGTTTTAAGTCTGCAACTTCTAATTCAATTTCTTTTTTAAGGGCTGCTTCTTTTTCATCAAGAACTGATTGTAATGCACTGGCAGATTTTAAAGATGTTGAATCTTTAACATTTCTTTCCACTTTAAAGCTTATGCTTCCAGTTTCTCTTTCATTTCTTCTCCAATTATCTTCTAAAGCTCTATTTCCCCAAACTCTAATAAACTCGTTTTTTGATTTTAATAATTCTACTTGATCATAAAAAAGCCATTTTTTTTCACCAAGAATGCTATTTGATGTATTTTGTTTAGCTGTTTCGTTATTCTTAATAACTTCGGCCTCCTCCAATTTTTTCTGAGTATTTTTCTTATCTGTAATTATTTTTTCTAGTTTAAAATTTAATTCTAAAGGATTTAATTGGGCTAAAACTTGTAAACTATCCTCCAAGTCTAATGCCTTTTTGTAACGTATAAAATCATTAAGAGATAAAGCTCTTTGGCTTAAATTTTTATATTCTTCGAAATCTTTTGGAATAGTTATCAGCGTACTATCATAATAAACAGAGGCAGTTTCATAATCCAATAAGCTATCGAAATAAATATCTGCAATGGCCTTATATGAATAGGCTTTTTGGATTAAATTATTTTCCGACTTTGAGACTGATTTCGAAAAGTATTCTATTGCTTTATCATAATTTTTCTTTTTAGATTCTAATTCGCCCATTTTAAAAAAAATCTTATCTAATAAGTCCTGATTTTTTCTATCTGTCATCATTGTTTCAAACTCCAAAATTGAATTTTTAGCTAAAGATTGATTCATAATTAATCCTAATTTGGCATTAAATTCTAAATCGTAATACGGTCTATTTTTTAAAGCAGAATTATAGTTTTTTCTTGCCAATATGGGCTTATTTAGTTTGTCATAAAGTTGTCCTGCTATAAAATGTAACCTAGCTTTCTCTTTACTTTTTGGGAAAGATTTTAATCCTTCCTCAAGTAACACCACTGCAATTGCTTCTTGATTTAGTTTTTGATGAAAATAAGCTTTTGTAATTAGAAATTGGCCTTTATTAATTTTACTTAACTTTTCTTTTTTTAAAATATCTGAAACTTGATTGGCGGATACCATATCCTCATTTTCTATATATGCTCTCATTAACCATATAAGTGCTTGATTTTTAGATTCATTTGTTTTGGCTGTAGTGTTTACATATTTAAATGTCTCAATGGCATTAAAAAATTCCTCTTTAAACAATCGAGATTTGCCCAAAATAATATAAGCTTCATCTAGATATTTAGCGTTAGAATGTCTTTCGGCAATAATTGAAGATTTTTTAATGGCATCTTCTAGAAAAATCTTAGCTGAATCTAATTTAGAACTATCTATCTTTAGAAAAATAGGTAAAATAGTCTCAAAATTATCTTTATTACTCTCTAAAATGGTTGATATAGCAATTTTATAGTCTTCTTTTGCTAATAATAGCGCATTATATTTGGCATTCATATTATGCCATGCCTTACTCGTAGGACTCTTGCTAAATTGTGAACAAGAACTTAAAAATAAACAAACAATAATGGTAAAAAATCTCACTTTCGGGGAAC
Organism: Leadbetterella sp.; assembly: GCA_036781325.1. GTDB lineage: Bacteria > Bacteroidota > Bacteroidia > Cytophagales > Spirosomataceae > Leadbetterella. The sequence goes on from DAIQBE010000130.1 coordinate 5,547, forward strand.
TATATAAGGTTTCTTGGTCTACTAACAACGTTTGAATATTTAAATAATTATCTAATTTAATGCCAAAAGCTTATAATGATGATATTTTGGCAGTAATTTATAGGCTATGAAAATAATTGTAATGAACTTTCAATTTTCAATTTTGTTTCAGAATAGCCTAAATTAAACATTTCGTCAGCATTTTTAATTTTAAGTCCGTTAAATCGCATAATATTTTCGGGTTGAATTAATATATCAAATTTATCTAATTTTAAACTAGTTTGAATTCCAATTGAAAGCATCATACATTTCATTAAAATATCTTTTACTGAAGAAACAGGCATCTTTCTTTCTATTGGCATTACGTTAACTCCTATTTTAATATCGCAGAAAGACTCTATAGGTTCTAGGGGTAAATTATTTAATATTCCACCATCAATATATCTTTTTCCGTTAATTTCAACGGGTGAAAAAACTCCCGGTATAGCACATGATGCTAAAATAGGCTTTACTAATTCTCCTTCATTAAAATATTTAATCTCTCCCCTTTTTAAATCAATTGCGCTTATAAAAAGAGGGATTTTAAGTTTCGAAAAATTATTGTTTGGTATATATTCTAAAAGAAGCTTTTCGATTTTTTCCATAGAAAAAAGCCCCAATTTATTAAATGCAAATTTTAGGTTTCCAAAAATTCCTTTTTGTTTTATTAACTCAGCAATGAATTCTGGAGAATATCCTGCACAATACATTGCACCAATTAATGCGCCAGCACTTGTACCAGAAACAAAGTTTGGAATAATTCCAGCTTCATTTAATGCTTTTATAACCCCCAAATGTGCAAAGCCTCTTGAACCACCTCCTGACAAAACGAGTCCTATTTTTTTCATTTAATGAAAAATGTTTTTTAGCTAATGTTAATTAATTGGTTCAACATTCCCTTAAATTTTGGTTTGTAACCTCTTTCAGTAAGTTCAATTTCTGCGGCTTCATTTTCAATATCATGGTCAAAAACAACAATTATTTTGTTTTCTACAATTTTTTGTAGTAATTCTTCTTTTTCAGTCATGGTGATTAAAGGTCGAATGTCGTAGGACATGCAATAGGGAACATGAATATGGGCAAAGGATGGAATAGTGTCTGCAGTAAATATAATTTTTTGATTTCTATGGGAAATAATTGGCATTATCATTTTTTCTGTATGGCCATTTGCAAAAATGAAATCAATATTATTACCAAAATAGTTTAATGAATTGTCAATAAATTTCAAATGACCACTTTCAAAAATAGGTTGAAGGTTCTCTGAAAGAAAAGTTGCTTTTTCCCTTGGATTTGGATTCATCGCCCATTTCCAATGTTCAGAATGTGTCCAATAATTTGCATTTGGGAAAGTTAATATGTAATTATCTTTGAGAGAATTCCACGAAACAGCCCCTCCAGCGTGATCAAAATGCAAATGACTTAATATTACATCAGTTATTTCATTTTCATGATAACCTGCATTTCTTATAGAGCCAATCAAGTTAGAATTGCCGTGACGATAATAAAAACTTTGCCATTTTTCATTTTGCTTTTCTCCCATTCCCGTATCAATTAACACCAATTTTTTATCAAACTCCAATAATAAGCAACGCATTTTCCAACTGCACATATTATTTTCATCTGCTGGAACGAGCTTTTGCCAAATAGACTTAGGCACTACCCCAAACATTGCACCACCATCTAATTTAAAATTTCCTGCGTCTATGATCGATATCTTCATTATTAATTATTATTAAACTAAAAAATAAGTGGTTTATTTATTGAAATCGTTTAAAAGAATTGATTTAAAAATTTAGAACCAATATGGCAATATGAAATTTTAATTAAATCAAAAATAATACTATTACTGATTATATACTTATAATTTCATCCTCCAAGATGCATTATATTGCCAAGGCTAATGGCGGCTATCAATCCCTTTATTGAGTTTATTACTTTTCTATTTTAATTAATTTTAAAATCTACCCTTATCTTAAGATATAGAAGTTTCAGCATTCTTTTAAGTCTGATTCTTGGTTTTTAATATAGCAAATCCTTATTTTATTTCTCATTAAGAACTTCAAGGTGTCTTTCTTCCTTTTCACTAAAACCATCTTA